>JABINZ010000182.1 GCA_018698135.1 Bacteroidota bacterium | reverse complement strand
TTAAGGGCATCTCTAAAAACTCATTTCTTTCAAAAAATGAAGATAATGAATAATATGCAAGGCATAATTTTTTAGAATAGCCGTAGCTATTTCAAAAAATTATAACGCAGTCAGATTGTTTATTATCTTCGTTCCCGAAGGATTTTCAGAGTTTTCCATATCCTGCTTCAAATTTTATTACATTATCCCGATAGTGTTTCAAAAATTTGAATTGTCTCTGAAAAACTCTGAAAATTTTGATGCGAAGGAGTTTTTAGAGATGCCCTTAAGATTTGCAAAAAATCTGATTATCGCCAGCCTCCAATAGAATAGTCTTCACCGGCAATACCTTCCGTTCCTCCAAAAGTGTAATATTCTTCCTGTATTGTTTCAAGTGCTTTTCCAGGAACAGGGAAATGTAACATTGTTCCAGCTTGCAAAAGATTCTCTTTTCTCATCTCAAAAAACCCGATTCCAATACCGGTATAAGCAAATTCAACCATTCTTTCGTAATGGATAGCAGCTTGAACTGCAGCAGCATCTGCTGCTACATCAGGTAATTGGCCTCTAATAACTCTTGTTCCAGCGTTAACAATGGCAGCAGCCCCTGCCACATCACCCTTATTTAACATAGCTTCTGCTTTATACATATCGTTTTCCGATGCAGAAAATTCAACAACGTTCATCGTCCAAGCCGAAATATAGTCATCTAATCTGGCATAACGATAGCTACTGAAGTGATATGTTCCCCTGTCTGGACGGAAATTCTGACTAGACAAATATTGATAATCAGTTGCTAACCTTGCATCAATTGAAGTTGACTCAGGAACAACTGTTTCATCTGACCAATAATCAGTAGTGTTCGGATCCGTCAAATTTATGATCCTCATATCAACTCTACCAAAGCCTGGATAAACCATATAGGTTTTAGGAATAAGGTCGTACCAGGTTACATCATCCATATAAATTTCAAAATCCACTGTAAGGCCTGCATTGGCATAAGTCAATACTCGATCCCAGTCGATACTTGATTTTTGTGCACTGTTACGTACATTTCCCACCAAAAAACGTGCTCCCATACTGTTTAGGAATGGCACCAATGTACTATTTGCACCAAAACCTCCAGGTAACCAAGATTCAGGAATATCGACATTTCCTGATTTTGCCAAAGCAATTGCATCGTCGAGCTTTTGAATTGCAAAAATCATTGCTTCTTTATAATCAACAGGTCCTTCGTCAACAACACTATTTTTGTCAGAAATCCAAACCCTATCGAAAACCAATGAAAGGTATCCAACTGACAAAGCCTGACCTACTTTGCCGATCATTTTCATCAAATCAGGATTCTCAAAGCCAACTCCTTTTTCTACCGCCTCAACTAGTAAGTTAGCTTCAAATAACAGTGAATATAATTTATCAAAATAACGACTTGTTGCAAGGTGTTGACCGTAGGCAGGACTATTATTCCAAGCTATTCTGGGCTCACTCGATAAATCATACGACCCCGAAAATGACCACGAACTGGTTGAAACATCTGCCATGGTCTGTAATGCAGCTGCCGGACCGCTATAGTCATGGACTGTCATGTACCACTTATTTAAAATTGTTGAAGCAACTTCAGTAAGTTTTTCTTTGCTTGAAAACAATGCATAGTCATCCGGATGTTCTAAATTATTAACATTCAGATCAAAAGAAAAGTCTTTACACGAAACAAATAAAAATAGAAAAACAAAAAATAAAAAAAAAGCTTTTAATTGTTTCATTTGAGTCAGTATTTAATTAATTGAACCTCTAACTTATTCGTTCAAAAGTCGATATAAAAATCCAGCTATTTTCTACCCCATTATCATCCCAATAATAGTAGCCGACATTAACGAAGCCAGAGTTCCAGCAACCAAAGCTTTAACTCCTAGTTTTGAAAGAAGAACGCGCCGTTTTGGAGCCAGTGCACCAATTCCACCAATTTGAATTCCGATAGATGAAAAATTAGCAAAACCACATAAAATATAGGTTGCCATAATTATTGATTTGGGTTCGGAAAATGCACCGCTGGCTTTTAATTCAGCTAAACTAATATACCCGATAAATTCGGTGAGGATTAGTTTCTCGCCTAATAATCTGCCAACAGTTACTACATCAGCCGGAGTAACTCCAATCAACCACATTAACGGTGCGAAAGTATAACCCAAAATAAACTGTAAAGAAAGGCCATCGAATTTTCCATTAGTTCCCTCAACAATCATTTCATTCAAATTTGTCCACTGACCAATTTTACCAACTATAAAATTGAACATGGCAATAAATGCAATAAATGCCA
>JABINZ010000181.1 GCA_018698135.1 Bacteroidota bacterium | reverse complement strand
TTTTAAGTTCCTCTTCGCTTAGTATTTTAATATTCTTAATAATATTAGCAACAACAATTAATTCCTTTTCAGGCATTAATGGGTCATCAGTTTGTAATTGCATGCGTTCAAAAACATAGCCCAAATCTTCTTTTATATAAGCACTGAAATAAACTTCTATTTTCCTTTTTTCTCCAGCTTTCAATACAATGGGTGTATATTCAGTACGGAGGCAATCAGGCAAGCGCATACTGGATATGGTTATATCCGTTTTACCAAAGTTATACACCTCAATCAATCCTGTATCAATTTCATTTTCAAAAACTTCACCCAAAACAACATGATTAACTTTAAACCGCAAACCGCCCATAAGTGCTGGGTAATCGTCTAGCTCAGATCTGGGTCGAGGAATAACATTTCCTTCAATTGTTAGCACTATTTTGCTATTTGAGTTTCCAATTACAGTAATTGTCTTCGAAAATTTCCCACGTAAATTGGCAGGATCATAAGTTGCACGTACAAAACCTGTTTTCCCGGCTTTAACCGGTTCTTCTGAATAAGCAGGGGTTGTACATCCGCATGATGCATCAACTTTTGTAATAATATACTTTTCTTTGCCGGTGTTATGAAAAATAAAATCATAACTAACAGGACCCTTTTCTTCATGAATGGTACCATAATCATGAGTTAATTTTTCAAACTCTATCGTTGTGGTTTTCTGTGCATTAACAACAATGCTTAGCGCAATAATTGATAACAATAAACTGATGGTTTTCATTATTTTAGAAATTTTCATATTCGTTTTTGTAACTGTCTAAATTTTACAAGATTTATGCCATCCAATTCTTCTGTAAAAATTGTCAGGCAATACAAGAAGGACGAATTAGAATAAAAATTAGTTGCATTTAGTCCAATAAATACTGAAATACGCTCAAAACTACTGTTAATATTGGTTTTTTGTTATTTTGTTATCAACAGAGCGTTGATTAATTGAGGCTTTTTTTATCCATTCACTTTTCTATTTTTGCGGCATTAAAAAGATGCGCAGATATGTCTAAAACACTCTATACTGAAGATTCAATTCGTTCACTCGATTGGCGGGAACATATCCGCATGAGACCCGGTATGTATATCGGAAAGCAGGGCGATGGATCTTCTCGTGATGATGGCATATATATACTTGTTAAAGAGATAGTTGACAACTCCGTTGATGAGTATGTAATGGGCTATGGTAAAAAAATTGATATTACAGTTGAAGATAATATTGTTTGCATACGTGACTATGGAAGAGGCGTTCCTTTAGGCAGTGTGATTGACTGTGTGTCCAGAATTAATACAGGCGGAAAATATGATTCCAAAGTATTTAAGAAAGCTGTAGGACTTAATGGTGTTGGTGCAAAAGCCGTAAATGCATTATCAGGCAAATTTAAAATAGAATCAATTCGCGATAAAAAGTGTAAAATTGCTGAATTTGAAAAAGGCGAATTAATTCAAGATATGGATGTAGCTGATTCCACCAAAGTGGATGGCACTATTGTTACTTTTACACCTGATGATGAAATATTTGAAAACTACAATTATATTCCTGCCTATTTGAATAAATTGTTATGGAATTATGCTTACCTCAATTCTGGCTTAACAATTAATTATAACGGTGAGAAATTCTTTTCAGCTAATGGACTTTATGATCTGCTTCAGAATAAAACCAATGTTGAAAATCTGGAGTATCCCATTATTCACTTAAAAGGGGAAGACATTGAAGTCGCATTATCGCACGGAAAACAATATGGAGAGGAGTATTATTCATTTGTAAACGGGCAATATACGCCACAGGGCGGAACACACTTATTGGCATTTAAGGAAGCTATTGTTAAAACAATTCGTGAGTTTTATAAAAAGACATTTGATCCTTCCGACATTCGAGCATCTATCATTTCAGCAGTTAGTATCAAAGTGATCGAACCTGTTTTTGAATCTCAGACAAAAACAAAACTTGGTTCAATGCACATGGAGCCTGATGGTCAGACAATCAAATCTTTTGTTAATGATTTCATTAAAAAAGAATTAGACGATTATTTGCATAAGAATCCAGATGTTGCTGACACATTGCACAGAAGGATTATCCAGTCTGAAAAGGAAAGAAAAGCAATTTCCGGCATTAAAAAACTGGCCAATGAAAGGGCTAAAAAAGCCAACTTACACAATAAGAAATTAAGAGATTGCAAAGTTCATTTTACAAATTCTGATCACGAGAAAAGATATGACACAACACTCTTTATTACGGAGGGTGATTCAGCAAGTGGTTCCATTACAAAATCACGGGATATTGACACACAAGCTGTTTTCAGTCTAAGAGGAAAACCTTTGAATACATTTGGCCTGAAAAAGAATGTGGTTTATGAAAATGAAGAATTTAACTTGCTACAACACGCTTTAAATATTGAGAACGGAATTGATGAATTACGCTATAACCGAATCGTAATTGCTACAGATGCTGATGTAGATGGCATGCATATTCGCCTGTTATTGCTGACTTTTTTCCTGCAGTTCTTTTCTGATTTGGTGAAAGATGGGCATGTTTATATTTTAGAAACACCCTTATTCCGGGTTCGCAATAAAGTAAAAACATATTATTGTTATTCCCAAGAGGAAAAACGACAAGCCATGAAAAAACTGGGTGCAAAACCAGAAATAACCAGATTTAAAGGATTGGGAGAAATTTCTCCTAATGAATTCGGTTTGTTCATTGGCAACAAAATGAAACTGGAGCCAGTAATGCTCAGTGATCAGGAAGACATAAAGAATCTTCTCAATTATTACATGGGCAAAAACACACCAGAACGACAAGAATTTATTATTTCAAATTTGAAAGTGGAAAAAGATATTGTTGAAGAGGAATTAAAATAATACATCTAAAAAGAAAAACACATTTACGTAATCAATGGATCCAGAAAACGACATACAAGAAAATCAAGAAGAAGCTAAACCCAAAGGCAAAGATGTAAAACCGGTTTCTAGTCTTTATAAAGAATGGTTTCTTGATTATGCTTCATACGTAATTCTTGAAAGAGCTGTTCCGGCCATTGATGATGGATTAAAACCTGTTCATAGAAGGATTTTACATGCCATGAAAGAAACCGATGATGGTCGCTTTAACAAAGTAGCCAATGTAATCGGTAATACCATGCAATATCATCCGCATGGCGATCAATCAATTTCGGATGCAATTGTAAATATTGGCCAAAAAGACTTACTAATTGACACACAAGGAAACTGGGGAGATGTAGTTACTGGAGACAGCGCTGCTGCTGCCCGTTATATTGAAACCCGACTTTCCAAATTTGCTCACGAGGTAGTCTTTAATCCAGAAACTACAGAATGGCAATCCTCCTATGATGGAAGAAAAAGAGAACCTATCAATTTGCCTGTAAAATTCCCCTTGGTTCTTTCATTAGGAGCAGAGGGTATTGCTGTAGGACTTTCCACACGTATTCTGCCACATAATTTCAATGAACTCATCCGTGCATCCATTGCTATTTTAAAAGGAAATGAATACGAAATTTATCCTGATTTTCCCACCAACGGCTTAGCTGATTTCAGTAACTATAACCAAGGGAAAAGAGGAGGAAAAGTTAGGGTCAGATCTAAA
Organism: Bacteroidota bacterium; assembly: GCA_018698135.1. Classification (NCBI taxonomy): domain Bacteria; kingdom Pseudomonadati; phylum Bacteroidota; species Bacteroidota bacterium. Next base: position 15,674 of record JABINZ010000181.1, on the reverse strand, counting down.
ATTGAAATTATTGACAAGAAAACAGTGGCCATTCGAAATGTCCCCTTCTCTGTCACAACAACAACCCTAATCGATTCTATTGTCAAGGCCAATGATAAAGGGAAAATAAAAATAAAGCAGGTTATTGATAATACGGCAAAAGATGTTGAGATAATTGTAGAATTACAAAAAGGGATTTCACCTGATGTGACAATTGATGCACTGTATGCATTTACAAGTTGTGAAACATCTATTTCCACAAATGCTTGTGTCATCCAAAACGACAAACCTGTTTTTATTGGTGTAAGGGATATTTTAGAAGATTCAACACAAAGAACAATAGATTTACTCAAACGAGAACTAGAAATTCTGCGTGATCATTTGTTGAATAAATGGCATTATTCTTCGTTGGAAAAAATATTCATTGAGAAAAAAGTTTATCGTGATATTGAGGAGTGCGAAACCTGGGAAGCCGTAATTGAAGCCATCGATGAAGGGTTAAAGCCACATATCAAACACCTCAAACGAGCTGTTACAACTGAAGATATTGTTCGCTTAACTGATATTAAAATTAAACGAATTTCAAAATACGATGCTTTCAAAGCAGATGAAATTATTATTCAAATTGAGAAAGACTTGGAAGAAGTTGAATTTAATTTGAGTCATTTAATTGATTTTGCCATAAAATATTTTGAGAATCTGCTAAAGAAATATGGAAAAGGCAGAGAACGCAAAACAGAAATCCGACATTTTGATACTATTCAGGCAAAAAATGTTGTTGCAGCAAACAAAAAATTATACGTAAACAGGGCCGATGGATTTTTTGGATTCGGATTGAAAAAAGAAGAAAGTATCGGTGAATGTTCTGAATTGGATGACGTTATTACTTTTAGAAAAGACGGCACCTATTCTATACAAAAGGTTGATGAAAAAGTTTTTGCAGGTAAAAACATCATTCATATTGATGTTTTTAAGAAAGACGATGAACGAATGACTTATAATGCGGTTTACCTCGATGGGAAATCGAAGAATTCAATGGTAAAACGATTCAATGTTACCTCCATAACTCGCGATAAAGAATACGATTTAACCAAAAAATCTCCCGGCTCCAAAATCATTTACTTTACAGCCAATCCACTAGGAGAAACCGATACTGTTACAGTATACTTAACACAAGGAAGCAAAGCAAGGAAAAAAATATTCGATTTCAATTTTGCTACTATCGACATTAAAGGAAGAGCTTCTCAAGGAAATATTCTAACCAAATATCCGGTTAGAAGAATAGTTCAGAAATCAGTAGATAAAACAAATATCATTGGTATTGATGTGTGGTACGATGAATACATCGGGAAATTAAATACCAAAGAAATTGGCAGGCACATAGGCAGCTTCGCCCCTGACGACCTGATTCTGGCCATTACGTCTGATGGATATTATGAATTGAAAGCATTTGATGTTAATAATCATTATGATATTGACAAAATTACCTATATCGAGAAATTCAACCCTAACCGCGCTTTAACGGCTATTTACTTGAACGGGGAATCGAATATCTACTATGCCAAACGATTTAAAATTGAAACGTCCAGAACCAATACTGCTTTCAAATTTATTAGCGAGAACAAAAAATCCAAATTGATTGTTATCTCAGATGCAGATCGGGTTATTGTCAAGACCAGCTATTTAGACAAGAAAAGTGGTGATAAAAATTCTGAGACTCTTGAACTCAGCGAATTCATCGAATTGATGGGCTGGAAAGCTGTTGGCAAAAAGCTCAATAACAATAAGGTAACTTCTGTAAAAATCATTGACATGATTTATGAAGAAGTTGAGTCTGAAATTGAAGAGGAAGTCAGCACTGTAAATGTTGAAATAATTGATGAGGTTATAGATGAAGAGCCAGCAAAAAAAACCAAACCAATTGACGATATTGAGGAAGATGTTCCTTCTAGCATATCAAATCCTACTGAAGGAGAAATAAAGGTTTCCGACAAAAAAGAGGAAAAGGATGAAAGTAGTAAACCTGAAAAAGAAACCCCTAAAATCACCAAAAAACCATTTCCAAAAACCAAAGAAAAGATAGTTGAAAAGAAGCCCAAGAAGAGCAAGGATGACGATGATGACTCAGGGCAGCTAAGTCTCTTCTAGGCGTCTGTTTAAGGCATTTTTCATGCTTCTAAAACATTCAGATTGTACATTTTTTTGACATAAATTGGGATTATTAAATATTTACACTATCTTAGAGTTAAATTAATGTAGCCCTGTTATCATTTTAACACTGGAATATATTGATTTGTTAATATTTGTTTAACTAAAAATACTATATGGTTATTTTTTACTAGGATTTATTCTCTTCACCTTTTGAGCAACAACATATCGCCCAATTTTAACTCGATCTGCAGATTTTATTTGAAGAAATGAATTTGTATTTGTAGTCGAGAGATTGAATTGTCTTAGTAAATTATTCATATAATTAAGAATGGATAATTTGAGTAAATATATTCCCTGTGTAAGTAAGAGAGGTCTGCTATTTGTAGCTGGTATTGCCTGGCTTGGCACCAGTGGCTTTCTTATAATCAGCGGAATTTCAAATATCCTGACAAACAATTCAGCACTGATGCATCGACTTGGATTAGCAGTGCCAATTGGCTTATTGGTCTATTTTGTCATATTTCGAAGAACAATTTACAAATATCTTGATCGCATATTCCGTATGAATAATCGCAAACATTTCATCCTTTCTTTCATGGGAATTAAAGGATATACTTTCATGCTGATTATGTCATCTATCATATTAAGTACAGAATTATATAAGGTTATTGCACTGGATTATATATTCACGTTCAAAACCATAATGAGCATACCGGTTTTCCTTTGTTCTCTGATGTTTTTCAGAGCATGGAAAGCGTATGAATGATTTTTGCCTTTCGTCATCAAGTCATTTATGGCAATTCCTTCCTGCCGTAAATGACTTTTTGCATTAATGGCTTGTAAGTTGCCCCCCTATTGTCTTGAATAAGTTCATTTAATTTGAAAATTCAAATAACAAACACAAATCTCAGATGTTAATTTCATTGGATTTATGTCTATTATCTGATGAAAAAATTATGTAGGTTTGTGTTAACAATGTTATTCTATGATTAAGAAACAAATATTTTTACTGATTATAGCTATGTGTTTTCTGTCCATATCAGAAACATTTAGCCAGAATTTCAATCGCAAAATGACTAATAATAAAAGTGGTGAAGAAATTTTGGTTGGGATGTGCACACGCAGTGCATTTATGAAGGATTCCTATAGAGAATGGTTTATTCCTGAATACAAATCCTATAATGTAAACTCAAAAAAAGTTGTTATTGACAGTTTAAAACCTTTAATCAATAAAGTACAAATCAAAATTGTATTAGGTACATGGTGTTCTGATAGTCAGGAACAAGTACCTCATTTTTTAAGCATACTTGATTATTTAAAATACCCCCAAAATAGTTATCAAATCATTTGTACCAATACTCAAAAAGAAGCAGTTTCCTTTTCAATAGATGATTTGGATATTGCTTATGTTCCAACTTTCATCTTTTATATTGATGATGTTGAAATAGGACGAATTATCGAATCACCTATTTTAAGTCTGGAAAAAGATATGTTGGCCATTTTACAGAAAGCTCTTTCGAAATAGCTTATGGCAAAAGATAATAAAAAAGGCTTGTCAATTAATAAAGGTGTGGAACAACCCTCTTCACTTCATTTAAGTTCTGTGAAAAAAGGTACATATAATAAAGCAAGTGACATTCCTATTGAAACTTATATGGATGGTATTGTAAGAGGCGACAGAACCATACTTGGAAGAGCCATTACATTAGTAGAAAGCGCATTGCCTGAACATCAGCATATTGCACAACAAATAGTTGAGAAGTGTTTGCCATTATCAGGAAATTCGATGAGGCTAGGCATAACCGGAATCCCAGGAGTTGGCAAAAGCACATTCATTGAAGCATTTGGGATTCAGCTGATTGAAACTGGCAGGAAAGTAGCTGTTTTAGCTGTTGACCCCAGCTCCGACAGAAGCAAAGGAAGTATTTTAGGAGATAAAACCCGCATGCAAAAACTGGCTGTTAATGAACATTCATTTATTCGCCCTTCGCCATCAGCAGGAACCTTAGGTGGTGTCGCCCGAAAAACAAGAGAAAGTATTCTATTGTGCGAAGCTGCTGGATATGACACAATATTTATTGAAACTGTTGGTGTTGGCCAATCAGAAACAGCCGTTCATTCCATGGTAGACTTATTCCTTTTACTCATGTTGCCAGGAGCTGGTGACGAATTACAAGGAATTAAAAGGGGAATAATGGAAATGGCGGATTTGATCGTTATCAATAAAGCCGATGATAATCGAATCGAAAAAGTTAAAATAGCTCAACAAGAACTTTTGAATGCTTTGCATTTGTTTCCGGCAACAGAATCAACCTGGATTCCAAGAGTTGAGTATTGCTCTTCACTAAATAATAATCGACTTGATTTGGTTTGGGAGCATATTTTGGCCTACCATACACATACTCATGAAAATCAATATTTTTTCATGAAAAGAAAAAACCAAGCAAAATATTGGCTTTACGAAACCATTAATGCTGAATTGAAGAATCAATTTTATCAAGATAATAAGATAAAATCAAGCATATTGAATTATGAGGAACAAGTCCTTAAAAATGAAATAAGCCCTTTTGTAGCCGCAAAACAGTTAATGGAAAAGTATCGAAACGATTAGTCCTCTTTGGCTATTTGTTCCTGAATATTCTGCTTAAACCTATCCCAATCAAGTTGCATATCCTTTGAGACAAAATCTTCATCAACATCATACTCCAGAGATGACTTGATTCTTGAATTTATGTGAGGATGTGTCATCAGAATTTCCAGTTTCTCGTCATATGAGCCCACTTCGTCTTTCAATTTCCTGAAAAAAGTGGCCATCACTCGAGGATCAATTTGAGCCTTATACAGCAAGTCCAATGAAAATTCATCGGCCTCCCTTTCTTGCCTCCTGTCGAAAACTGTTGATGCAGCAGTTCGTCCGACTTCACCAACAACCAATAAATCTCCCGATAAAATAACCGACAAACCAAGCTCTTTTACCAATCTGGAAACAATGTGTCTCTTTTCAATATGTCCCATTTCGTGTGCAATAACGGCAGTAAGCTCTTCCGGATTATCACTAATCTCAATCAAGCCAGAGTATATCATGATATAACCACCTGGCAAGGCAAAAGCATTTACCTCATCATCAGCAACAATCATTAATTTATAATCATAATCGCTGCTTCCCATCGCATCGACTAGTCTATTTTCAATTGCTCCAATTACTGAATCTGTATAATCCGTTTTAATGAGCTGAAAGCTTGCATCTTTAAGCATAACTTCTTCGACTATGAGTTTTCCCAGTTTCTCTTCCTTTGTAATTGATAAGGAGAAATCATCCTTATCAGGAAAAATAGGAAAGATGACAAAAATGCCCCATAGAATGCCAAAAACAGCCAAGAGCTTCAATAAATCAAAAATGATCTTTGTTCGCATAGTTTTTATTCACTAAAATTTGGGAGGTTGATTTACCGGATTCTCAGTCGTTCCTTCCTCTCTTTTTCGATAGACAATCTCGTAGGCATAGGATCCAAAAAACCAGAAATAATAAAATATTCCTTTTTTTGCTTTTACCGCTCCAATAATGCTAAATATGAAATAGATAAGGTTTGCAATCAAAATCATAATCACATAGCCTTTAAAATAATCAGAAAATGAAAATTCATAATACAAAATTCTGATTAGCCAAAAGATACCTCCAGCATTGAGCAAAGTAAGAGGTAATTGTGAAAGCAAAGATTGCAATGTATGAAAACGGACGAAGCGCCCCTTTGCCTTGTTCAAATAATAATAAATGATTGAAGCTACCAAATTTAGAATTGGTAAAGGCAAACCAATTGCCATAGAGGCAAACATCATAAAATAGGCTCCCATTGCGTCTTCCTTCTCCCGATCAGCAATCTGATCGGGTTGAGGAAGCTCGTGATATTCTTTTCTGTATTCCATTTCTATTCTGTTGTTTCAACTGTAGTATCAACTGGAACAGCTTTTTCTGAATCCAATTCTTTTCCTGTAAATGGAGGGTATTCATCTGTCATCCAAAGTCCCATATACATACTGACTCGAAGTGACCAACGCAGGGTCCCAACTGAGAACTCATGCCATGATTTAGGGAAACTTCCTGTAAATAAAACAACCCACCAGGCAAGGAATAATAAAATCATATTCCACAAAAACCGGAAATATAAAGCGAAACCGTGAGGAATCATAACAAAAAAACCTCCAAACAGCGTTTTAACGATCAATGTTCCTCTACTTAATTTCTCAGGATAAGGAATTTCCAAACTGGTCAGATCATCTGTGCCACTGATTCCAAATGTAGGGTATCCATCAGAAAGATTCAAAATTCGAGCGTTAACCCTTAATGACCAAGCCTGATACTTTAACTGAAAATCGAACATGCTTTTGGGATACTCACCAGTGAAAAGGATAATCCACCAAGTAGCAAAAGCCAATATATTGCTCCATAATCCAACAAAAGCCAATAAAAACATGTGTGGCAATGCAATGTAAATCCAACCGAAAAAGGTTCTAAGGAGGAGTTCACCTCTTGAATAATTTTCCTGATGTTTAATTGTTAATCTCATGTGTAAATTTTTAGAATAGTTAAAATAGTTTAAGGTATTAAAAATCATTTAAGACACTAAATATATTACAATATAATTGATTAATAAAGATTAAATTGAAATATATAGTACATCTAAAAAGAAGAATTCATTAGGAGTATTATCTTTGTTGAAATTCTTTCATTTCGTAAAGTATAATTTTGAAAACACCAGATTTCATAAGCAAGGATCTTAATTTGAAAGAAATTTTCAAAGGCGGTTCTGTTGCATTTGTTTTTAAAATTGCTGGAATTCTAATGGGCTATATTTTCTTTTTGATAATTGCCAAGGAATACAAAGCAGAGAAATTAGGTGTCTTTTCATTGTGTTGGACCATGCTTATGTTCGGTGCAGTATTGGGCCGCCTGGGTCTCGATACAGCCATTGTTCGATTCATTGCCTCAGATATTTCAACAGATAAAGGGCAGAACACACGTAATATACATCGTAAAGGTTTGGCATTGGTTCTAATTTCGAGCATCTTTTTTGGTTTGCTATTTTTTGTTTTTAGCAAACATATTAGTTTGCTGTTTTTTGATGATAACAGCAATTATAACTTGATTCGAATTGTTGGAATGGCCATCATTCCATTGTCAGTGATGACTTATAATGCCGAGTCATTACGAGGGCTAAAAAGAATTGGTTTGTTTTCAATTTTTCAAAACGGAAGCATCTATATTCTTGTACTGCTTATCCTTGTCAGTGTTTCGTTTTTTAAGCACGATCTGCATTTCCTAATACAATCTGTATTATTTTCCATCATAATTATGGCTGTTTTCAGTTTGTTTCTGTATCGGAAAGAAGAAAACAAAATTGAACAGATTCATAGTCAAAATAGCAAACCTATCAATAGTATACTAAAAGTAGCTATCCCTATGTTGCTTACCAATTCGCTCTTTTTAGTTATGAATTGGACAGATATCCTGATGATTGGAGCTTTTAGAGCAGAAACTGAAGTTGGTGTTTATAGCATTGCTGTAAAAATTGCAGCCTTAAACTCTATTGTACTTGCTGCTGTAAATAGCATTGCAGCACCAAAATTTGCTGAATTATTTTCAAAAAATAATAAATCAGGATTAAGACGAATTGCCAAGCAAACAACACTCATAAACACTTTATTATCCTTACCTATTTTTCTTGTTATTGTTATTTTTCCAGGGTTTTTAATGCGGCTTTTTGGAGCTGAATTTGAAACAGGTGTTAGTGCATTGATTATATTGGCTTGTGGGCAAATATTTAATGCTTTATCAGGCTCTAAAATGTATATTTTAAACATGACCAATCATGAAAAGACTGGGCAGAATATTATACTATTTGGTGCCATTATTAATGTAATTTTAAATGCGTTGCTTATCCCCAAATATGGACTGACAGGGGGAGCCATTGCAACTCTCAGCAGCACTGTAATTTGGAACGTTTTGGGTGTTTATTATATTCATAAATATCATGGGTTTTTAACGTATCCAATCAACATAAGAAATGAGCATGCTAATTAAACCGAACTTTTTTATTGTGGGTGCGGCCAAGGCAGGAACCACATCTTTATATAAATATCTGGATCAGCATAAGGGTATTTTCTTTAGCCCAATTAAAGAACCGAATTATTTTTCAAGCGATATAAATCCAAGCGAGTTCCGTGCAGATTATCGAAATCACACCGAAATTGTTGGTGAGAAATATTTTAATTCAAAACCATTACGAGAGCTTCACCTCTCTTTTGTTAAGGAAGAAAAATACTACAACCAATTATTTGAAAAAGCCAAAACAGAAACAGCTATTGGGGAATGTAGCACGTCCTATTTATTTTCAGATGTTGCAGCTAAAAACATCAAAGAATTTAATCCTGAAGCGAAAATTATTGCCATACTTAGAAATCCTACAGAAAGAATTTATTCTCATTACTTGATGGGCTTGCGATTTGGTTACACAACAAAAAACTTTAGGGAAGCTATTGAAGAAGACAGTCAACAAACCCAAAAAGGGTGGGGTATTTCAAAGCTCTATATTGAACTGGGCATGTACGCAAGGCAATTGGAACGCTATTTCAATATTTTTCCTAAAGAGCAAATCAAAATTTATTTGAATGAAGAACTAAAAAATAATCCACAAGAAGTAATTTCTGACATTTGTACATTTTTAGAAGTCGAAGATTTTGAATTAGACCTTAGCCAAAAACACAATATTGCAAGCATACCCAAAAATAAAATGCTGAATAAGTTCATGTATCAAAGTGGACTAAAAAATGCAGTTGATGGAATTTTACCAAAAACGTTGAAAAGCAAACTCAAATTGTTTTTTTACGAAACAAAAGAAGTTATTCCAATAAATGAAAAGGATAAAGAATTTGTTAAGGCGATTTATAAACAGGATATCACAGAAACAGCAAAATTAATAAATAAGAATTTAGAGAACTGGTTACTCTAAAACTCATTCTTCCACATCATCGACTCAGTAGGCTTAATTGACCTGGAATTATATTTTGCAGTTTTAAGGTTTGAATAGGATTCATCAACATTCCCATCAACATTCAGGAAGAACAGCTGAGCAATAGGCATACCTGCATAAATGCGGATGGGATGAATAACAGAAAATTCAATTGTCCAGGTATTACAATGCCCGATGCTTCCTTTGCCAGATGAAGGATTAATAATAATTCCCAGTCGGGCAGCACTTGTAATTCCCTCTAAAAAAGGAACGTGTTTATGGGTTTCTGTATACTCCTCGGTAACACCTAAATAAAATGTACCAGGTGTTAAAACCAGTCCTCCCGATGGAAGAATTATTTCATCCATTGGATTCTTTGTTTTCGCATCCAACACGCGCTCGCTAAAGGTCAGCAGGTGTCTGCTTAAATGAAGGTCATAGGAATTTATTCCCATGCACTCCTCACGGAAAGGTTCAACAAGAATGTTTTTCCTTTCAATTTCCTCTAAAATACGATTTCTGCTTAATATCACTCTGATTTCATTTAAAGTATTATAGCTTTGATCAAAAATACAACTAATGCTGGAATTTTAGCTATTTATAAGCCATTTTCAGCATTTTGTTAAATAACAATTAATATTTTCGCAAGATATGGTTACTTTTTAGTCATATTTGATACTAATGAATGTGGAAAATCCATTTATCTAATTTAAACAACTAACACAACACTAAAATTATGAGAAAATTATTCAAGTATTTTGTAATACCTGTTGGCCTGATGACATTTATTAAAGTATTATTCATTGGGTCAGTTGTTTCCACTCTTTTTATGAAATGTGAGTGCGAAAGAGATACAATCGTTGACCCGGTAAGTCCGAAAGGAAGCATTAATTTTGTATTTGACCATTATATTAATGATGCTTCAGCAGTATTTGATCAAATGACATATTGGAATGCAGCTGGAAATAATTGGGAATTAGCCGAAGTACAATGGTTTATATCTGATGTTACCTTACACAAATTGAATGGCGACTCAGTTATGCTTAACAATTGGTCATTCTATCATTACATTGACACCGATATTCCTAGCTCATTGGAATGGGACATTGTTGACAAAGTAGATACCGCTACATACGATCATATTTCATTTACATTCGGTATCAAAGGAGAAAAAAACGAACCTTTTATGTTTGTAAATCCGCCTGAAAACCAAATGTTCTGGCCTTATCATCTGGGAGGCGATGAAGGCGGTTATCATTATCTCAAAATGAACGGATTCTGGCAAGATACCAATTCATTTCGCAGAGGCTTCAACTTCCACTTAGGAGTTGGTCAAAAACAATACAGTAATGGCACCAGAATGAAAGTTTGGGATCCAAGCATTCTTCCTAATGGAGACAGTTCTTATGTTTTTGTACAAAATTGGTTCGAAGTAAAGCTTCCTGCTTCTTCTTTTACTCTTGGTGAAAACAAAACAAAACAAATTGAAATCATCATGAATTTAGAAAACTGGTTGTCTACACCAAATCCATTTGATTTTAACAAATGGGGTGCTGATATTATGGAAAATAATGCAGCCATGCAGTTGGTTAAAGAAAATGGACAAAATGTTTTCTCTGTTGGTGAAATCAAAGATTTATAACATTAAAACTTATCAATCATGAAAAGAATAAAGTATTTAATAAGTTCAATAATTGCAGTAACTATTGCGATTAGCATGCCTGTTTCTATTGGTGTAATTACTTCTCTAACCTTTACTTCTTGTGGAGACAAGGACTCTGTGATTATTATTCCCAACTGGGAAACAACTCCTTATGAATTTCCATTAAAAGTGGATGGTCGCCCGTGGTTTCCAACAGAATTAAACATACCAGCTGATAATCCCACTACTGTAGAAGGAGTAAAACTTGGTCGCTATTTATTTTATGATGGCCGGTTATCTGGTCGTGTGGAGTGCGATTCACAAATGACTTGTGCTACCTGTCATAGGCAAGAGAGTTCTTTTGAGGTTGGCATGGATGAACCCCGATTTCCAGGTGGAAAAACCAGAGGATTACCTCACCCAGCCTATCCGGATGGGAAATGGACTCCACACTATATGATGCCAATGATTAACCTCGTGTTCAATCAGAATGGTTATTTATGGAATGGGAAAGTCAACAACAACAACACAGCTATGGGGGCTGCTCCTTATGGAGTTCCAGCTGAACCACAATACCATATGAAAAACATCGAATCAGTGGTTTGGATGGGAATTGCGGCTCCTCATGAAATGAATGGTAGTCCACAGAAAACGGTTGATATGATTAAAAGTATAGACATTTATCCACCGATGTTTAAAGCAGCATTTGGCACAGAAGAAGTCACTTATGATCGAATTAGTAAAGCAGTAGCTCAGTTTGTCAGAACCTTGGTTTCCTATAATTCAAAGTTTCACAAATGGGTAAGACATACTGCCAGCCTCACTCCTCAAGAACTTCACGGTTACGAATTATATATGTCGGAAGCAGCAGACTGTTTCCATTGTCATGGAGATCCGGTTTTACTAACCACAAACCAGTTTTACAATAATGGTTTAGATACTGTATTTAACGATGGAGGCGACAGAAATGGTTATACCAAGTTAGCTATGGATGTTGGCTCATACAAAGCTCCAACTTTAATTAATATTGAAAAAACTGCACCTTATATGCACGATGGTCGTTTTAATACACTTGAAGAAGTTATCGATCATTATAGTGATGGGGTTGTATACTCGCAAACAATCGATCCGTTGATGAAATATGTTGCTTTTGGAGGAACAAAACTGACTGAGCAGGAAAAAGCTGATTTGCTTGCTTTTCTAAAAACATTTACGGATACTGATTTTCTAACAAATCCGGAATTTGCAAAACCTGCTGATTTAGATACAGGATGTGATTAATATTAAATTTCTTGTTTTTAGTGTGAGACCATTATCATTCAATTGATGATGGTCTTTTTATTTTATGGTTATTTTGGCTAATGTAAATCCACGCTTTTGATCCAGAGCCGGAACCATTATTTCAAATAAACCAACTTGTTGTGCTTGCCTCGGGATAAAGGAGCCATTAAATGTATTGCCATTAACCAGTACCTCAAAATCAACATTACCTGCTGGATCAATGACATGATATAGTAAATTCCATTTCGAACGAGAAAAATCATTGAACAGAATAACAATTTTATTGGCGACAGTAGCATAGGAGAATGATGAATAATATCCATCATCGTTCATGCTGTTCTGATCTTTTCGAATAATTCGATTCCAATCAATTTGACCATCAGCATTTACTGAAACAAGCATAATATCACTATAATGATAATAATATTTAACGTAGGTATTGTTAAGGGCATAATAATCATTTTGCATCTCTTTCTGTATGCTGTAGTACTCGCTGATTAATACATAGCCGCCATCATCTCTTAATACAATCCCCTGTGGATAGTAATTCAGCATTCCACTGGCATCATATTTTCCGGAAATACTGACTATCATTTCATCTGAAAAAGGAGTTAATTTTAAAAATGAAGAGTCATTAAAAACAAAATACCGATACATGCCCATACCAATTATTTGCTCTTTATTATCGGAGCTATAAAATCCTGAGAATAAATATGCTTTATTTACAATATCATATCGATAGGCTATGTTCTCGAATTTCACACTATCAAAATCCAGCTTTCTTATTATTTTATTTTGATTGCCAACATCGTAGTAAAAGAAATCAATATTACTTTTATTTCCTTTCAATAATCCTGACGTTTTTTCATATACTAATGCCGTAAACTGCCCATTGAAAAGTTGAATATTTTTGATGCTAAATTCTTTACTGTAATTTAATCTTGTATGGGCTGAGTTAAGGGTCGTTAATATGTCATCCAATACTAAGATATTAAACTTAATTACATCATTAACGATACTTTCAGCGTACAGAATTACTATTTGATTATATATTAAATCGTATTCAATTTTAAACGATTTGCTATTGGAAGGAACAACAGAGGTTGTTGCGATTAAGTTTTCTTTGTCTACTTGATTAAATGATTCATCATAAACATCGCAATACAGTTTGTGCAGTTTATCTTGTTTCTCATATTCCGAATAAAAAAAGTAAAGTTGACCATTCATGAACCTGATGTCTTCAACACTTGTTCCACTTTCGATATTAAACTCATGGTTTCTGACTACTTTTAATTCAGAATTATACTTTTCAAAAAGAAAATTTTGGGTAGCTTTTTTATCATAACGAACAACAAAAAAATAACCATTGTGTTTACCCAATATCTTAGTAAAAACAGTTTTTCCTTTTATTTTGTCCGGAACCGAATATTTCATGTCCTGAGCAAAAAGGCTGCTTATAACAATAAATACTGAAAAAATAAGAATTACACTGCGTTTAACCATTGTATTGATTTAGCAAAAATCCAGCTAGTATGAATTATTCAATTTATACACCTCCTTGCCCCCTATATAAGTGCTTAATACTTTTGTATCTATAATTTCCAACTCATCAATTTCCATAATATCATTTTCAAGAATCACAAAATCAGCTAGCTTTCCCAGCTCTATACTTCCCTTGATATTTTCTTCGAAATTTGATTTTGCCGCCCAAATTGTCATGGCTTTTAAAGCTTCTTCTCTGCTTAATGCATTTTCAAACTGAAATCCATTCGGAGGATTTCCTTGCTGATCTTTTCGTGCAATTGTTGAATAAAAACCAAACAAAGGATTTATTGATTCCACAGGAAAATCGCTTCCATTTGGAATCCATCCAGTAATATCCAACAAGCGTTTATAAGCGTATGCGTTTTTAACTCGTTCTGAGCCCAAACGCTTTTCTGCCCAGCCCATATCAGATGTGGCATGAGTTGGTTGCACACTGGGAATAATGCTGAAATCTGCAAACTTCTGAAAATCATTTTCACTAATCACCTGAGCATGTTCAATGCGCCATCTCAAATCATTTTTACCTTTCAGATATTCAGCGTATAAATCCAAAACAAAACGATTGGCTGAATCACCAATAGCATGCGTACAAACCTGATAGTTATGATCGTATGCAAATTGGCAATAGGATGTGAAGTACTTATTATCGTGAAGAATAAAACCTGAACTGGACGAGTCATCGGTATAGGGATGACACAAGCAAGCGCCACCTGAGCCCAATGCCCCATCTGCATATAATTTTATGGAACAGATATGTAAATAATCAGTTTGATAAATGCCATTCTCTATCACGAATTTTTTGTTCTCTTCATTCGGATTCAACATGGCATACATGCGCATGTTCAGTTCTTTACTCTCATTAAGAGCAATTATTGCCTGCACTACCTCCTGACTCAATCCAGCATCACTCACCGTTGTTAAACCTACAGCAAAACAATCTTCTTGAGCAATTAGTAATGCATCCATGATTTCTTGTTGGCTTAAATCATTTGCAGCATCTTTAAGCATATCGGCTCCGTTGTCCAATAGTACGCCAGCAAAATTGCCATCTTTTAAAACCATATATTCCTGAATATCTTCTAAAGGAGGATTCACCAAATCCATAGCAGCCTGATTAACCAAAACTGCATGCCCATCAACTCGAATTAATAAAATAGGTCGATCAGGAAATAACTCATTAAGTTTGTTAAATGTAGGAAATTCATTTCCCTCCCAAAGATTTTGATCCCATCCACGACCACGAATCCATGCGGTATTATTATTATCAGCAAAATCCACTACTTTGCTAATCATTTCTTCTTCAGAAACAACACCCGAAAGATTCACTGTGTTTTTATACGATCCATAACCAAAAAAATGGCAATGTGCATCAATCAATCCCGGATAAACAACTTTTCCATGTAAGTCGATAGCATTTTCTGCATAATACTTTTCAGAAACTTCCGATGTTTTTCCGACCATAATAAAATGCCCATCCTTTACAGCAAAAGCCTCTGCATTTGTAAACGCAGCATCAACCGTATACACTTTAGCATTGTATATGATCAGATCAACTTTTTCTTTCTTTTTCACACAACCAACATTTAATAGCAACATGAAAGCTAATGATATTAATATGTACTTCATAATTATACGTGAAGATTAAATTTTTGAATCAGTTCGTCCCAACGCCCCTCTTGTCCAAAATGAAAAACCTGCAAACCCAAACTTGCTGCAGCAGTTATATTTTGCTCCATATCATCTACAAAAAGAGTTGTTGCTATGTTAAGATTACTATCAGATATAACTGTTTCGTAAATCAGCTTATCGGGTTTTCGTAAATGCATAAGATGAGAATAATACTCTTTTTCGAAAGAGTTGTAAAATTCTTTTGTTAAAGGATTGTCAATTATTTCTGAATGAAAATGTTTATAATGAATTTCGTTGGTATTAGAAAGCAAATAGCAGGGATAATTCTTTATAAAGCGCCTCAGATAACGCACATTTTCAACTGGCATGCCAACTAGTATAGCATTAAAAGCAGTCTTAATTTCATCAGTAGTAGGATTTAAGGGAGATGATAGTTGTAA
>JABINZ010000180.1 GCA_018698135.1 Bacteroidota bacterium | reverse complement strand
CACAGCTGATAATTTGCCATAATAAATGCCTTGGATTAAGGTTTAAACCACTCAATATTGCATAACTTTGCCCCTTCCAAAATTAGGCTTATTTACATGGCAAATAAAAAAGGCATAGCAATACTCGGGTCTACCGGATCCTTAGGAAAACAATCGATGGAAGTTATCAGTTTAAATCCTGATCACTTCTTTATCGAGCTTCTGTATGCTTCTTTCAACACCGACTTATTAATTCAGCAGGCTTTGAAATTCAAGCCAAATATGGTTGTTCATATGGATGAATTAAGGCAAGAGGAGTTATCTGAATTGCTATATCTTCAAGGAATAAAGTGCTTTTATGGTTATAAATCAATGCTACAAGCATTGGAATTAGAAGGAATTGATATTGTTTTTAATGCCATCAGTGGATTTTCAGGGATAAAACCTACACTAAAAAGTTTACAATATGGAAAAACATTGGCATTAGCTAATAAAGAATCCATGGTGGTTGCCGGAAGTCAGGTTGCCAAGTTATATAATGAAAAGGGAGGAAGTATAATACCTGTTGATGCAGAACATTCGGCTGTTTTTCAGTGCATCATGGGAGAATATTCCAATCCTATAGAAAAAATAGTTCTGACCTCTTCTGGTGGTCCTTTAAAAGGTAAAAGTGTTGAGGAGCTTGCAGGAATTAGCAAAAGCACTGCTTTATCCAATCCACATTGGAAAATGGGTAATAAAATCACCATTGATTCGGCTACACTTATCAATAAAGGTTTTGAAATTATTGAAGCATGCTGGCTTT
Source organism: Bacteroidota bacterium (assembly GCA_018698135.1). Classification (NCBI taxonomy): domain Bacteria; kingdom Pseudomonadati; phylum Bacteroidota; species Bacteroidota bacterium. The sequence goes on along the minus strand of JABINZ010000180.1, from coordinate 19,442 downwards.
ACAATCTAAATTTTTCGCAAATCGAATTATTAATTCATCCTGAATCCATTGTTCAATCGATGGTTTATTTTGAAGATGGATCGGTAAAAGCACAGCTGGCTACACATGATATGCGAATTCCAATTCAATACGCTTTTTCTTTTCCTAATCGAATAAAATCTGATTTTTCACGAGTGGATTTACTGAAAATTGGATCATTGACATTTGAAGATACTGACCTTTTGGCATTCCCTAACTTAAGGCTTTCATACCATGCTGCCGAGAAGGGTGGTAATTTACCTGCTATACTTAATGCTGGCAACGAAATTGCTGTACAAGCCTTTCTTACAGAAGAGATTAAGTTTAACGACATATTTCGGATTAATGAAAAATGTTTGAATTCAATCAATTACATGGAAGATCCAAACTATAATGATTTGGAGGATACAGATAAAGAAACTAGACAATTTGCTAAATCACTAATTTACTAATATGCAGACATTGATCATGATCGGACAATTGCTTTTGGGCTTGTCAATTCTTGTTGCTATTCATGAGCTGGGCCATTTTCTGGCCGCCAAAGCCTTTGGAATGAAGGTCGATAAATTTTATATTTTCTTTGATTTTGGAAAAGTAAAATTGTTCAGTTTTAAAAGAGGCGAAACCGAGTATGGAATAGGATGGTTCCCATTAGGTGGTTATGTGAAAATTGCCGGAATGATTGATGAATCAATGGACAGGGAGCAATTGGCTAAGCCCCCAGAACCTTGGGAGTTCAGAGCCAAACCCAAATGGCAACGACTGATTGTTATGGTGGCAGGTGTATTTATGAATCTGGTACTTGGTATTATAATGTTTTCCCTTATATCTTATAATTATGGTGATACTTTTATCCCAATTGACAAAAATGATCCAGCTATTGTTGCTCTTGATTATGGACAGGAAGTGGGTTTACAAACTGGTGATACTTTAATCAGTGTAAATGGTATTAAATATACTGATCTTAAAAAATTCAGAGATTTATATAGTTACAATATTTTGCTTTCTAATAACATTGAGATTGTTGTTCAAAGAAATGGCGAACTAAAGACAATAAAAACTCCCGATAACTTCTTGAATGCTGTAACCGATAAAACGGTTGATAGCTTTATGATGCAAAGCTATCCTTTTCATGTAAAAAAGGTAATGAAAAGAAGCAGTGCCGAAAAAGCAGGTTTGATGAATGACGATATTATTCTTTCAATTAATGATGAGAAGGTTCTATATTTTCAAGACTTTACTCATAAATTGAGTAAACTAAAGGACGTTAATTTGACAATTCTGAGGGGTGGAACAGACACTATTTTACTTAGTGGTATTAAAACTGATAAAAAGGGAAGAATTGGTTTCGAAGCTTCTTTAGATGTTCAAAAGGAAATAATTACCTATGGATTTTTTGAATCATTCAGAGTTGGTAATAAGAAAGCCTGGTTTATGCTAAAAGAAAACACACTAGGTTTTATCAAACTGTTTAGTGGTGATGTTGATGTAAGGAAAGCCATAAAAGGTCCTGTTGGCATAGCTACTATTTATGGAGGAGACTGGATTTGGTTGAATTTCTGGACGATTACTGCCTTGTTATCACTTATTTTGGCATTTATGAACTTGCTGCCCATACCAGCACTGGATGGAGGCCATGTGATTATGATATTTATTGAAATGATTTCCGGAAGGCAAATAGGTCAGAAAACCATGGAGGTGATTCAAACTATCGGGATGATAATTGTATTTGCTTTGATCATATTTTCCGTATTCAACGATGTGATTCAGCAATGGTTCTCTCATTAGAAGCATTTTTTCTATCAATTATTCAAATTGAATTCTGATGGCAAAAATATTGCTGACAAAAATGACAAATTAATAAACAATAAAAAACGAAAGTTCAGATGAATCTAGGTGACTATAAATTTGAGGATCCTTGGTTTTTTTGGTTCTTACTACTAATACCATTGTTGGTATTTTGGTATGTCTGGAAATATAAGAGCAGATTGCCAGACCATACGCTATCAACTTTAAAACCTATTCTGGCAATAAAACGACCATGGAAAGCTCGCTTTCGGCATGCTCTTTTTGCTCTTCGTGTTTTGGCTATAGGCTTAATCATTATCGCACTTGCTCGTCCTCAAAAGTCATTTGACAAAAAAAATGTAACCACCGAAGGTATTGATATCGTAGTTGCCCTTGATATTTCATCCAGTATGTTGGCCATGGATTTCAAGCCCAATCGGTTGGATGCTGCAAAGAAAATATCACAAGAGTTTGTAGAAGGTCGAGTTAATGATCGAATTGGCTTAGTTGTTTTTGCTGGAGAAAGTTTTACTCAATGCCCCATAACACGCGATCATAAAGTTTTGTCCAACTTGATTGGTGAAATCGAAAGTGGCATTATTGAAGATGGTACAGCAATTGGCTTGGGACTTTCTACGGCCATTGATCGATTGAAGGATAGTGATAGTAAAAGCAAAATAGTTATTCTATTAACAGATGGTGAAAATAATGCAGGATTTATTTATCCCATGACAGCTGTCGAAATTGCCCAAACATTTGGTGTCCGTATTTATACGATAGGTGTAGGGACGATTGGTACAGCACCCTATCCTGTGCAAACACCCATCGGTATTCGTTATCAGGATGTAGAAGTGAGGATAGATGAGGACTTATTGAAAGACATAGCCGGATTAACGAATGGGGCCTATTTTAGAGCTACCAGCAATAGTAAATTGAAAGAGATTTACGAAGAAATTAATAAATTGGAGAAAACAAAAATTGAGATAGAAGCCTATAAACGTTTTAATGATAAATATTTGCTTTTTGTTTTAATAGCCTCTGTTTTATTATTTATTGAATTGTTTTTACGAAATACATTATTAAAAAGTTTCCCCTAATGGATTTGGTGCGATTCGAACATATTGATATATTATTTGCACTATTTGCTTTGCTAATTTTGCTATTTGTTTTTTTAGCTAAAATGCGTTGGGCAAAAAAAGTATTACGATCCATTGGAGATGAAAAGTTAATTCTCAAATTGATTCGGAATAAGCCATTGTATAAATATCAGATCAAGTTTATCTTATTTTCACTGGCATTAGCATCACTGATTATTGCTATGGCCAATCTTCAGTTTGGTTCAAAAGTCGAAAAGGTTAAACGCAAAGGAATAGATTTAGTAATTGCTTTGGATCTTTCGAAAAGTATGCTGGCTGAAGATATTACGCCTAATCGTTTGGAAAGATCAAAACAGTTTATTTATAGATTAATTGATAAACTGGAGGGCGATCGGATTGGTATTCTGGTTTTTGCTGGCAATGCCTATGTTCAAATGCCTATGACCATCGATCATTCTGCTGCAAAACTACTTTTGTCAAATTTGAATACGTCTCTTTTACCAACACAAGGAACTGCCATAGGAGATGCGATTGACCTTTCGGTGGAAATGTTCGAAGCAGGTGATAAAAAACACAGCACATTATTGATTATTTCTGATGGAGAAAATCATGAAGGAGATGCCTATGAATCAGCAAAAGCTGCAGAGAAAGAAGGAATAGTCATACACACGGTTGGGATAGGTACGTTAAAAGGGGCTCCGGTTCCTATTTATTACAACAATCGACAGGTTGATTATCAAAGAGATAAGCAAAACAGTATTATTTTAAGCAAGTTAAACGAAAGCATGCTTCAGGAAATTGCCGCTTTTGGTGATGGCGAGTATTATCGTATTACCAATTCAGGTGATGATTTAAGAGAGTTGATTAAAACCATTAATAGGCAGGAAGAAAAAGAGTTTGATGCCAAAGTTATAACAGATTATAAAAGTCAGTTTCAAATTTTTCTTGCCTTGGCTTTGCTATTATTAATCATCGATTTCTTTATTTTTGAAAGGAAAAGCAAGTTGACATTTAGTTTTAAAAGTCTAAAGCTTACTAAAAATGAATAAACTAATCCTCACTATACTTTTGAGTGCAATCACTGTGTTGTCTTTTGGTCAGAATGAGCATAAAATGACACGGAAAGGAAACAAGCTATATACAAAGAATCAATTCACTGATGCGGAAGCAAATTATAAAAAAGCCCTCGAAATAGATCAAAAACATGAACAAGCTAGCTTTAACTTAGGAGATTCTTATTTTGAACAAGGGCGCTATGATGAAGCCATAACTCAATTCACGATTTCGGCAAATACAACAGATGACAATCATTTGAAAAATCGGGCATATTATAATTTAGGAAATTCGAATCTGGAAGCTTTTAAAAGCATAAAGGAAAGCTCTAATCAGGAAGAAATGCAGAAGAAAAGCCAATATCTTGATCAGAGTATAGAAGCTTATAAAGAGGCGCTTAAAGTAGACCCTACTGATATGGAATCGAAGTATAACCTGTCCTATGCACTGAAGAATAAACCGAAGGGAGAGGGGCAAAATAATCAACAAAATCAGGATCAGGATAAAAAAGAAGATCAGGAAAAACAAGACCAAAAAGAAGAGAATAAGGATAAAAAAGACGAACAAAAAAAGGATCAGCAACAACAAGAAAAAGATGATAAGAAAGGGGAGGATAAAGAAAAGCAACAACAGCCCAAACCTGATGAGCAAAAGATGACTAAAAAGGAAGCAGAAAAACTGTTGAAAGCGCAAGAGCAAAATGAAAAGGACGTACAAGCCAAAATCATCAAACAAAAAGCCAAACCAGTGAAAGTAAAAATTGAAAAGGAATGGTAAAAAAAGGCATATACATATTGCTTTTTCTATTGATCGCTTTGGTGGTAACCAAGCCTTTATTTGCCCAAAGTTTTACCGCCTCGGTGAGCTCAAAACAGATAAGTCAGCATCAAAATATTAATGTGACCTTTAAAGTATCTGGTAATTTTCAAAGAATTACAGATCTTCAATTTCCAACATTTACCGGCTTTCAAGTACTATCTCAACCACAGCAATACCAATCAACTACAGAAATTAATGGAGTAGCCATTCATGAATATCAATTTACAATTGCCCTTAAACCAACAAGTGTTGGCAAACTAACTATTGATCCTGCATCTGTAAAAATTGATGGGAAAACATTAAAGACAAAAAGCATTAGCATACAGGTTTCCAAAGAGAATATGGGATCAAATTCTGCTACTCAGGGAAGTCCTCAAGGATCTGACAAAAGTGTTTTTACAAGTACGTTGGTCAGCCAATCAAAAATTTATAAAGGACAAGCGATATCTGTTACACAGAAGGTTTATTCAAGGAAAGAAATTATTGACATTTCTGATTATAAACTGCCAACTTATGAAGGCTTTTTGGTTGAGAATATTGATATTGGACAATTAAGAGTTGAAAACGAAGTATTAGATGGAATTCAATATTTTGTAATTGTATTAGAAAAAAAGGTGCTTTTTGCTCAAAAAACCGGACGAATTAAACTGGAAGCTCCTACTATGAAGTTGGACATTAAAGAAGTGAAAACCAGGGATGCTAGAAATCAGGCTGAGTATATGTTTTATGGTCCAAAAATTAGATATGCTGAGAAAGTGAGGGCAAAAGTATATTCTTCTCCTGTATATATTCAGGTTTCCAGTTTACCAACTGCTCCTGCAGAATATGAGGATCTAACAGGAAGTTTTACATTTCAGGTTTCTACTGATAAAACAGCTACCAAAATCAATGATCCAATCACTTTAACCATAAAAGTACAAGGAACAGGAAATCTTCATATGTTAACTGATTTTAATCTTGATTTGCCAGATGATATTGAAACATATGAACCGAAGATCAAACAAAATTTATCACTCACCAGTAATGGATTTAAAGGCTTTAAGTCGTTTGAGTATTTATTGGTGCCACGTAAAGCGGGAACATTTACATTGCCAAGTATCAAATTTGTATATTTTGATGTTCAAAGTGCTCAATATAAAAATTTAGAAAATGAGCAGATAAAAATAAAGGTTGAAAAAGGAGAAGGTAATTATGCTGGAGATTTACCAACTGGTTTAAGCAAAAAAGAAATCGAATTAAGAGGGAAAGATATTCATTTCATACAGCAAGATTTAGGTTCATACAGCAGCATTGCAAATAGGTTTGTTGGTTCATTAACATTCTATTTGTTTTATCTAATTCCAGCAATTGTCTTTCTGCTTTTGCTGTTTTACTATAAGCGATTTAAACATCTTCGAACCAATGTGAGTTTGTTCAGGCAAAAGAAAGCATCCTCCTATTCAAATAAGAAACTTAAGACAGCCAAAAAGTTGCTCCAATTAAATGATAAGGTTGGTTTTTTTGAAGAAATATCCAATGCTGTTTATGGTTATCTGGGAGATAAACTTATGCTTTCATCAGCCGAATTATCTCGTGAGAAGGTAAATGAGATCTTTTTTGAAAGAAGTGTTGATAAGGAATTAGTAACTAACTTATTTCAGCTTTTAGATGCATGCGAATTTGCGCGATTTGCACCTGATTCCAGTGCAGACAATCTTGATTCAACCTATCAGAGTGCATTGGCTTTATTGACAAAACTTGAAAAAGAATTGGCAAAATGAATCGAATTATTCAGAAAATATTGATTATTCTTATTGCTGTTTTTGTTACAACAGTAGCACTTGCTGATTCTGTTCAAATAAAAAAAATATTTGAAGAGGCCAATGAACTTTATAGGCAAAACGAATATCACAAAGCAATAAAAGTGTACGATTCCTTAGTTAATTCGGGAATTGAATCGGCAAATTTGTATTACAACACGGCCAACACAAATTATAAACTTGAGAACTATACAAGTGCAATTTTGTATTATGAAAAAGCATTATTGCATGGAGGTAATCAGAGCGAAATTGTCTATAACTTAGAATTGGCTAAGCTGAATATTACTGATAAAATAGAAGTAGTACCTGATTTCTTCTTAGTTCGAATATGGAAGTCAACACTTTTTTTATTCAGCTCAAAAAAATGGAGTATTATCAGTATCTTTTTATTTGTTCTAGTATTGATATTCGTTGTTTTCATTGTTGTATTTCAGTCTGTTTTCCTTAAAAAAATTCTAATCCCTGTTTTCTCCATCCTTCTTTTAGTTTTTATCATCACCACATTGTTCAGTATTCAAAAATCATCCATGGAAAGGAATAGTGGGTATGCAATAATTTTTGAGCCAACAGTTTATGTTAAAAGTGCTCCTGATGAAAAGAGTACAGATTTGTTCCTGATTCATGAAGGCTTAAAAGTAGATTTAATAGAGCATGTTGGTGAGTGGACAAAAATGGAATTAGCTGATGGAAAGGTTGGTTGGATTCCGAATGATACATACGAAAAAATCTAGTTACTGATTTTACTTAACTCAATTATTTCATGAATAAACAAATGCTTTTTACGGATGGAAGTGTACATGTTCAATCAAAGATTGGCTATGGAGCTTATTTGTTTATTGATGTGTTAGAAATTTCTTTGGAGGTGTTAAAATCCAGAGTACAATTAAAACGATTTGAGCAAACCTCTTCAACAAAATTGGAATTGCAAACACTTATTTGGGCATTGGCTGACCTACCATTTAATGAACAAAAACTCTATATTTATACAGATTCCCAAAATATACTAAGCCTAATTGATAGGAGGGAACGATTGGAGAAAATGGATTATTTCACCAAGAAAAATACTCGGCTGAAAAATTTTGAGTTGTATCAGGAATTTTTTACGTTTTACGATAAGCTGGATTTAGAGATTATCAAAGTCGCTGGTCATAAAGTGTCGCATCAGAAAAATCAGATAGATCGAATTTTTTCTTTAGTAGATAGAGCTTCAAGAAATGCATTGAGGAATAAGTTATAGGTGAGTTGAAACCTTTCAATCATCTTTAGAACTACAAAGGAACACTGAAAGACAAATTGCATCGAATTCTCATTGTCCTCTTTGAGAGACAATGAGGGGAACGGATGGGCTATAGGTGTGTTGGAGCCTTTTTTTAACTTTAGTGTCTCCCGAAGGGGACACTGAATGAAAAGGACCAAATCAGCCTAATATGTCTTTGTAATGTGTTATTGGATATATTCCCTCCTTCCCAAGTTCATAAAAACCTGCGCTAGAGTGTTGATACTCTGTAAAATCGTCTACTAGATTCCATTTGCCAGATACCGGATTATGATGGATGTAATCCAGTTTTTGAATTAGAAATCCTTCCTCATATACAGGCTTTGAGTCGAATGAAGGTTGAAAAACCCGGTGCTTTTTCCCTCTGGTTTTCTCCTGTTTTGTAACCACAGCTTCCATGCTTGATAGTATTTTCTGGTATTTTGATCTTTCTAGTTGTTTAACTATTTCATAAGCCATGAACCTTTTGCCATTTCCGATAAGTTTATTGATTGACAAAAACTCAGGAATAAAAAGTAGAAGGTGCATATGATTAGGCATAATCACATATCCAATAATTTCACATTTTTTCTCTTTAAGCTTGTCAAACCATTTATAAATTTCAGAGTAAAAGTCCAATATTTTAAACAAATTCATCCAATTCAAACAGGTAAAGGAGCAAAAGAATATTATATTATTTTCAGTTTGAAGAGTTCTGACAGCCATATTCAAAGATACGAAATGTTAATTGTATCGTGTACTCATAATCCTCTTTGAGAGACAATGAGGGGAAAGGATGAGCTTTAGGTAGGTTAGCCTTTTAAACTTTTCTTAACTTTAGTGTCTCCCGAAGGGGACACTAAAGGAAATTGATACGAATTGTCCTTATCTACTTTGAAAGACAATGAGTTAAATAATATTCTCTTTAGTGGATAGAGCTTCAAGAAATGCATTGAGAACTAATTTTTAGGTTTCAGTCTCTCAAACCAGAACTTATCACATCTCTTGCATGTTTCATCAGTTCATCAACATTTTCCCAAGCGTAATTTTCAAGATGAATTGGAGGGTGGAAAATCAAGGTAGCTGTTCCCGGGAAAATGTTTAGGGTATCTGGTTCATGGATTTTATTGGTTCCTTTTACACTTACAGGCAAAATGGGTAGGTTCAAATCGAAAGCCATTTTAAAAGCCCCTTTTTTGAAATCTGCCAGTTCTCCTTTTTTATTTCGGGTACCTTCAGGAAAAAATACGATACAGGTGCCGTCTTTGATACTAGATTTTGCTTTTGCAATGGTTTCCAAAGCAGCTTTTGGACTAGAGCGATCGATAAAAATATGTCCCAGTTTTTCACATGCTACACCTAATCCCGGTACTTTTCTGAGTTCTTGTTTCATCACCCATTTAAAATCAACTCCTAAACGAGCATATAAAACCAAAATATCAAAACTACTGCTGTGGTTTGCCACAATCACATAGGATTGTTTCTTTTGAATATTTTTTTTACCTGTTTTCCTTAAACGTATAGGTGTTATAATACATAAAACGCGAGCCCAAATTACACCACCTAAATAACTGGCAATTCTTGGATTACTAAGATAATAGACGGCAACAGTAAAAAACCCAAATAATAGGGTTAGAATTAGTGCCAGTGGAATAAAAATAAGCCACTTGTAGGGTTGGTATAATATCCAGAGGAATTTTCTCAAAGCTTAAAAATGAGAGCAAAGATAAGAATTCAGGATAAACCACTTCAAAAGGGAGATGAACTCAAGTTATTTGTCTGAAAAGCTATCTTAAGTCAAGAATTTAATCCTGTATCAGAGGATCAATTCTGTCTTTGGTTATAGATGACGTTAAAGCAGATAAATTAGTATTCCCGAATAATATGAACTTCATAATCTCCCAGATACCCAAATCCAGCTTTTTTGTAAATTTTAAGTGCTATTTCGCTGTCTTTGTGGACTTCAAGTTTAATTTGGAGTTTCGTTTCTCGTGCGAATTTTAAACTTTCATCTAGTAGCAATTTTGATAAGCCTTTACCCTGATATTCAGGTGAAATTCCAAAATGATGTAAATAAAGTCTTCTGGCATCATTGGTTATCCAACTACTTCCAATCAGTTTGTTTTCATGGATTAGAACAATTAATTTTCCTCCGGCATTAATAGTTTTGGCAATAACTGCTTCGTTATCTCCACGAAATTTTCCTCCCATGCCGGTTACTTCCCATAAATATTGGAGCTGCTCATAATCTGATGGGATATAATTTCTGATTTCCATAAATTCTTAGTTCTTCAAATATACTTTTTGCATGTATTTTGAGAAGGAAGGTGTTCCTTCTCCCTGTTTGATGATATCAATAAGCTTGTCTTTATTATTCTGAAAGATGGATCCGAATAGCACACTGATATTCTTGTAGTGAAACATATCAGAATGTAGCAGGCTAGAAGGCCCAAGCAAATACACATGGCAGTTTGGAGGTGTTGAATTAACCAAATCGAAGAAGGTCTGATTGAAAATACTGGTGGAGCTTAGGATCAGTGTATCTGACTTTGCTATGTATTCTTGCTGTTTCTCAATAGCCACAATTTTATCCGATTCATCATACAAATCAAAAATAGACAAAGAAATATTTTCTTCTTCAAACTTTTGAACCAAGGATTTAAAATAACCAACCATGACAACATTACCTGCCTGATGGAAGTCTATTTTATCAAAGATATCGAATGAGTCTTCATAGTTATTATTATAATTCAATAGTGCATTATAATAGGCGTTAAGTACAATTCTGTATGAATTGTTGGTCAAATCCAAATTAGTAAAGTCGGTTTTAACAGAATGATTTAGTGTTGCACAAACGCCAATATTACCATTCATTATTTCAACAGCAACATATTTCTGTCCAATCGTAATGTTTTTGATATTATCAATTTGAAATCCTTCTTTTTGATAGAAGTGTTGAATGGGCTCAAGCATCTTAAATTTCTAAATTAGTGAATTCCTCGGTTAATTTATAATTATAGGCAGGGTACTCAAACAAAGGAACTCTGGGTTCTGTTTCTCCTATTGAATAGCCGTAAATATTTTCGTAGTCTTCAATTTGTTCACCTAAAAACACAAGCTGTTCGAGATATTCGGATATTGATTTTGATTCTATTATAACTACTTTTCCCATGGTATTAATAATTGGGCTATGAGAGCGGGTTCGGTCATGATCAAATTCAAGAATTCGTCTACCATAACGAGTAATCCCAATAACGCGATAGGTTAAGCTTTTACCAACTCCAGGAAGATTTAAAACATTTCTGTCAGTAGCTAAAAAAGGCAAGTTTGCTTCCAATCGAATTTTATTAATATTTGTAACCATATTTTCAGCCTGGTGTGGGAATTCTTTAATCAGATCGAAATATTTCTCGTCAATTTTGCCAACAATTTTTTCTTCTAATTGTTCTTGAACGGCTCTTTCGTTGGTAGCAAAATTGTGGTTGTTCTCCATGTAACCCTTCACTGAAAAAGTGTAATAAGTTAATACACCAATGTCGTTTAATACTTTTCGGAGTTTTGAAGAATGCCCTCTTCGAGATGCAGCAGTAGAAAAAACGAGTTGATTGGTAATGGTCCAGCCCGATTCAATCAATTTACTAATTCCATTAACTGATTCGGGTGTCACTTCCATAGGCGATTCAAAATGAGTTTGAATAACAAACTGTTTTATCCCGATTTTAGTGGCTTTGGTTTTGAATTCTTTGAGGATGCTTGTTAATTCGGATGTAATACGCTGAGGTAAATAAACAGGTAGTCGGCTGCCTAGTCTAACACGCTGAATTTCCGCATATTTTTCACCATCATTTCGCTTTTTATTGGCTTTTGTTTTTCGAATGGCCATGTTGTAAATTTCGTCCAATAAACTTTTAAGTGATTTATCGGAACTCATCAAGGCATCTCCACCAGTTATTAAAATGTCCCTTAGCTGCGAATCATTCTCAAAATAAGCCATCAAGTGTTTCAGTTTCTCAGGCCATGTTTCTTTTGGTTTGAGTTTATCCAGATTAAAATTCAAATTGCCACGCTGGAAATCATACATGCGCTGGCAGGAGGAACAGAGCCCCCCACAGGCACGACCTACTGTATCCGGAATCAAGATAGCTACTTCAGGATAGCGCCTATGAATATTGTTGTGAGACGGCAATAGCCAGCCTGCTGCATTTGGTTTTCCACTTTCTACTTTATCTTCCTTTTCCCAGGCAACAATTTCCCCGAACTCTTTAACTAATTGCTCACTATAAATAATATAATGGCGAATGGCTAAATCAGCTCCAATGGCAAAATAAGGAACTCTCACATGCAATAGGGAAAGATAATATGGATTCACAAAGAAAGGAATGCCTTGTTTCTTTGCATCATAAAGGATTTTCATGCTATCAGGATCCAGAGACGAACCTAATAATTCGTTCAGCATGTCGGGTTCCCGAACTGCAAATCTTAGATGAAAGCTTTTTTCATCCCACCATTCCAGCATCTTCAGGTATTTCTGCTCTCTGGAACTGCCTTCATCAAAAAAATATTTTCTATCGCTTATCTCCCCATTGTCTATTTTGTCTATGAAAATATTGATAATTCGATCTCTGTTTTCTTCACGTAACTTAATGATACGAGGATCGGTTCCTGTAGGCCATCGATTTATCCATTCAAAAATCTTTTCAGATGAAGGTACTACTCTTTTACTTGTACCACTAAGCTGCCTGAATAATTGAATCATGTCATCGAAAAAATAGGGTTTTGCTCCACCTGTTCCTTTTGTTACGGCTAGCCAAATTAATTTTACAGGATTGGAAACGGCTTTTTCTCCTTTGAGATTTAAGTCCTCATAACTTCGTCCAGCATTATCAACATAATCCAATATACGAATCGCTGCAAAGTCTTCCCAGTTTAGCTTCTCATATGCAATCCTGCCTTTTGTTTTTCCTTTGTAAAACGCAAGTGCATCCGGGCTTTTAACCAATTCACTCATAACCCAGTTTTTAACACCAATCAATGCTTCTGTCTCATTTTTTGATTCGCGCATAATTTCTTCGAGTATCGGGTTTTCATTTAATAGTACCCGAAGAAGTTTATGTGAATGAACCGTAATGGCTATTTTATCTAGTTTTTCGATTTCATACATGCGTTTTGTGTTTTAGGATCAATCAAAGCTATTTCAATAAATCATTCTAGAATCCCTTTAATTATCAGAAAATGAATTAAGCCCAGAGAGTTCAATATTTTAAATCTTCCATCGTAAAGAATGGGAGAATATCTGCCTTATTTCCCCAAATTATTGCGAGAGAATATATCGTAACTTAATAATATTTCAGACAGATAAAATTTTGAATCGTGGCGAAGCAACGAAACTGGAATGTTAATTTCATTTTGCTTATAGGAGTATTTTAATGAAATACCAATCATTTTCCCGGCTTCTATTTTACCATATAAAGCACCAATATATTCAAATTCATCAAGATTTATTTTTGTTTTTTCAGCCGATTCAATGATATTGTTGAAATCGCTTACAAATTTTTCACTTTTATTAATGTCGTTAAGTAACTGATCATCGCTCAGCGATTTAGTTTCATTTGGCAAGGCTGCTCTCCAAATTTTGGGACTGGGCTTAAGCTCAAGCATCTTATTGATGTCTTTGCTTTGAAGAGCCACAAGGAATAAGGTTCCAAATTCATCCATTTTTTCATCTTTCACTTCAGTTTGTGTCCATGAAATAGTAGGGACAAAATTTAGCAGAATAATGATGAATAAAACATGCTTCATTTTTATGGCTTTTGTGCTATTAGAAGAATGTTATCTGAAATTCCTGAATGAAATGTTCCTTCTTCTAAATGCAATTCTTTCTCTTCAAATTTAAGAAAATTTAGACCTTTAAAATCATCTTCAATTAATTCCTTGTTGTATAATAATTCTATTTTTTTAGGTCCACCACTATCATTATTGATTTGCTTTTTATCAAAAGCCATTAATAGTATATGGCCTTTTGGCTTTAGGGCATTAATCATTCTTTGATGGATTTCTTGTCGGATTGTTGGAGGCATATGAAAATAGATCAGCGCAATTGCATCATATTTATTTTCTTCTAATTCATAATTCAAGATATCAGAAACAGTGTAATTGATTGTTACATTTTCTTGTTTTGCTAACAACAGAGCTTTCTTTCTACCTTCTTCGCTATAGTCAACAGCATCCACCTGCCAATTATGTTTAGCAGCATATACTGCATTTCGTCCTTCACCTTCTGCAGCAAATAAAATTTTTCCTGCTTCTGCTTGGTCAATAAACTCCTTTACAAGCATGTTGGGAGCTGTTCCGTATATATATTCATCTTCAGCGTAACGCTGATTCCACAATTCTTTCATCGGATTTTAATTAGATATTTTAAATTTGAATGATTAATTATTTATGATGAAGTTTTTAACCAAAAATTTAGCCAACATTTTTACACTGACAAATCTGTTTTTAGGATTTACAGGAATTGTCAATACTTTATATGGAGATCCTGTAATGGGCGCATTTTTCTTAATCTGGGCTGCCATTTTTGATTTCCTAGATGGAACTACAGCACGTTTGTTAAAAACCCAAAGTGAATTAGGAAAACAACTAGACTCGCTTGCAGATATTGTGAGCTTTGGTATTTTACCGGCAACAATTTTACATGTTCTTTTAATTAAATCACATCAGGCATGGGTTTATAAGTTACACTTTACTGGAATTCCTATTGTGAGCTTATTGGCGTTTATATTTGTTATTGCAGCCGCCTTGCGTTTAGCGAAATTCAATACTGATGAAGATCAAAAAAATGTTTTTACAGGATTGCCAACTCCTGCAGCAGCTCTTTTCGTAGCCTCCTTGCCCTTAATCATGCGTTTCGATTTGTATGTTTTGAATTACGAGACATTCTACCTTGAAAAAATTATGCTCAATCCATGGGTTTTGCTTTTGGTTACAATTGGCTTATCATGGATGATGCTGTCCGATATGAAATTGATGTCACTTAAGTTTAAGTCGTTGTCTTTCAAGGAAAACATGCCCCAATACTTATTGATCATCATAGCTATTATTTTGTTCGTTTTTCTTTTGTTTCTTGCTATTCCTCTTATTCTGATTATATACATTTTATTCTCCTATATTTTTAAATCAAAATCATCATGAAGCGATATTTGGTCTTATTTATTCTCTCCTTTTTCTGGCTTTTTGTACAATCACAAGATCTCGAATACGCCAAGTCGATTATCGATAAACTATGTGCAGAAGATATGCATGGAAGAGGTTATATCAATGCGGGCGATAAAAATGCAGCCTATTTAATTGAAAATGAATTCAAGAGTAATAATTTACTTCCCTACAATATAATTGAAGGAAGTGTTGGAAGTCAGGCAGGAAAACGCATTCGAAATTTTGTACAAGAATTTCAGATAAAAGTAAATACGTTTCCGACCAATGTTCTGCTACGTATAGATGGAATTGACCTCAAAGCTGGGGTTGATTTTACTTTAAAGCCATCATCAGGACCCATTGCAGACAAAGAGTTGGATTTGTATTATTTAAGCAAAAAAAATATCAAAGATGAAGATGCTTATGACGCATTTTCAAGTGAAGATTATACCGCAGTTTGTGTAGTGATAGATATAGATGAGTTTGCAAAAGAAAAAGACAATGAATATTATCAGTTGGTATTGAAAAATGATATTCGTGCAGATGCTATTATGCTATTAGTTTCATCGGAAGTGACATGGGGCGTAAGTCAGACATTTGAAAAATTCCCAACCTATATTGTTAAAAAGGACAAGCTGCCAAAAAAAGCGGCAATGATAGAAGTGCTTCACGAAACTAAATATTACTACAGTTATAAAACACAAAACGTAATCGGAAAAATTGAAGGTAAAACGCATAAAGACAAATATATTCTTGTTGGAGCTCATTACGATCATTTGGGCCGGCTTGGAAATAATACTTTTTATCCTGGAGCAAACGACAATGCCAGTGGAGTAGCTATGATGTTGGATATTGCTAAACATTATAGTGATGTTTTCAATCAACCAGAATATACCATGATATTTGTAGGTTTTGGAGCGGAAGAGGCTGGCTTGCTTGGATCTAAGTATTTTGTTGAAAATAGCCCTGTGCCTTTGAAGGATATTCGCATGATGATTAATCTGGATATGATGTCATCTGGTGAAGGTGGTTTGATGGTGGTTAACACCAAAGCAAACAGCAGTGATTTTAATAAAATAAAACAAATAAATACGAAGAAGCAATATGTAGAGCCTTTGATGTCTCGACCCGTAGCAGCCATTAGTGATCATCATTTTTTTCATGCGGCAGGTGTTCCTGCTTTATTCTTTTACCTGATGGGAGAGAAGGACAAGGAATACTATTACCACAATCCGGGGGATGTGCCTTCCAATATTAGCATGATGGGGTATAATGCTTCGTTTAAGTTACTTACTGAGTTTATTGAAAAGTTGTAGAATTGTAGATCTGATTTTCAATCGGATTAAATTATATGTAGAATCAAAGCTGCAAGCTGCGATTCTACAAGGAACACTATCTTATGAAGTATTGGTATTTATTAAAGTATTAATGTGATAATAGGTTTATAATATCTTTATCAATTATATCTGGTTTTGTAGTTGGTGAATATCGCTTATATGGTTTTCCATTTTTATCGATTAAGAATTTTGTGAAGTTCCATTTTATTTTTCCACCCCATATACTACCGAGCTCATTCTTTAAATATTTGAAAACAGGATGCGTATTTTTACCGTTAACATCAACTTTTTCAGTAAGCTGGAAAGAAACACCAAAATTTATTTTACAACTTTGTTCCATTGTTTCATTCGTTTCAGGTTCCTGATTTAGAAACTGATTTGATGGGAAACCAATAATGACCAACCCATTATTCTTGTGTTTTTTATGCAATTCTTCCAGACCCTTAAATTGTGGAGATAATCCGCATTTTGTAGCTGTATTAACTATTAAAATTAGTTTTCCCTCAAAATCAGAAAATTGAATAATTTCTCCATTTGGTTTTTTATACTCTAAGTTGTAGATATTCATAATTAGTTTTAGGTCGTAAATGATGTGATCAAACTAGACAACAGTTATGCCAATTACCTAATAGTGAGTAGTATATACAACAAAAATGTATTAAAATGATTTTTTAGATTTTTAGGCTTCATTTAATGTGCTTGTTTTGAGTTATTTCACTTCTGGCTTAAGTTTGTAAATGAGCCAATTCCTATATCATTCAGATTTATAATATGATGAATCGTAGCTGCAAGCTACGATTAACATGGGTTATGCGATTATTTGTCTAATTCAAAAATGCCCCTCTACTGGTCTAATTTTGTAACTTAGACCTCTGATATATTTGTTTTTTTATTAAATTTACTAGTGATTTACTAGGATGGGATTAAGTTGCAAACTTAATCCAGAGTAGGGAATGTGCCTTCCAATGTTAGCATGATGGGTTACAATGCTTCTTTTAAGTTACTTATTGAGTTTATTGAGAAGTTGTAGAATTGTAGGTCCGATTTGCAATCGGATTAAATGATATGTAGAATCATAGCTGCAAGTTACGATTAACTAGGGCTATTTATCAGATTGCGTCTTTTTGCATCTTACATGAAATTTGTTTTCCTGAACGATTGTGAAAATGTTTGATTTTTCAATTTTTCGAATTGTTTCAGATCGCTTTTGATGTCCGTCTTCAATAATAGCAACTCCATCAGATTTTAACACCCGGCTAAATTCATGCAAAAGCTCAGTTGGCTGTTCAATCATGTGAAACATGTCCAGTGCTAAAACAACATCTGCAGTTTCATTTTGTATTGGTGTATTATATCCATTAGCTAAAACTGCTTCAACATTATTCAGATTGTATTTTTCAATTTTAGCTTGAACTGTTTTGATGGCGAGCGGATGAATATCAACAGCAATTACTTTTCCTGAATCACCAACAGCAATAGAAGTATTTCTGATATATCTGGCAGGACCACAGCCATAATCAATTACGGTTTGTCCTTTCTTCAGGTTAAGAGTTTCGAAATTTTTGTTTGAGTTGTTTCCCCAAAAATCCATTATTCGCATAATAGATGTCATCATACGGAAAGCAATGTTTGGAATGTGTTCCTTGTTTTTTCCGCTTAGTTTTTCTTTGATTTGGTTCATTAGCTCAAAAATTGAAAAATAAAATTAGGTAATAAAGGAATGTTAGAAAAATATTGAAGGGTAGCTGATGTTTTGAGGGAAACACCTCTATTCAATAATCTTAAGTAGTTGCAATGCCTTCATGCTAATATCTTTTCGGATTACTGGGAACAAACTTAAATCAAATTCTTGATCAGGTGTTATGTTGGTGGCGAAAAAATACACTTCACTTCCTTTTTCGAGATATCCAATAAACCAACCATTGTTATTTCCATTACGAATCGACCAACCCGTTTTGCCACTTATTTTGAATTCTTCTTTTTCGGCTAACAGCATGAGTCTTTTCATAATGGTAAAAGTGCGATCTGAAATAGGGAGTTCTTTGTTGTAAAATCGTTTAAGGAAATCAATTTGTTGATACTGACTTATTTTGGATTCTCCTTCTAACCAGAAAAGGTCAATTGAACTTGAGTCAACTTTCATGTTTCCATATTCAAATTTTTTCAAATATTCGTTCATTCGTTCAACCCCAATTTGTCGGGCAATATCCTGATAACAAGGTACGCATGAAAAATGAAAGGCATCTCTGAATATTAAATCCTGTTCCCAAATATCCATATTCCTTTCTACACCATTCCAAATGAACATGGTGCTATCATTTTCAACTACTCCTGTTTCAAGTGCTATAATAGAGTTGCAAATCTTGAAAGTAGATGCTGGTAAAAAGCCTTTTTGAGCCCATTCAAAATCATTGGAATAATACTCATCATCTTTCTGATTATAAATTAAAATTGAGCCTGAAACATGAGCAGAATCCAATATTGTTTGAAGTTCTACTTTGACGATTTTGTTATCTTCAGCACCTGTGGGTTGCTGCTCTACCGAATTTTCAATAGGCTTCTGAGAACATGCAAAGAGTAGGAAAAGAGACAATATGAAAGGGTATGTGTTCATCGAATTATCTTGATTTTTTCTATTGAATACATTTTAGTTCTTGTAATAAGCCACTAGAGTTCATTGATAAAAGCAATTATATTTTTGGCCAAATTTTTCCAGGAATTTGATTTCTTGTATTCCTGAATATTCGAAATAAAGTGTTTTTCCTGACCTAAATTAAAGAATTCAATTACTGATTCAGCAATCATATCTGCTTCAGCTTTTGGAATAATCATCCCACTCTTGCTAGAATCTACGGCTTGTTTTAAGCTACCTACATCAGTTACTAATACGGGTAATTCAAAATGATAGGCAATAGAAAGAATTCCACTCTGTGTTGCTGATCTATAGGGGAGAATATTTACATCTGCTGCTGAGAAGAATAGCTGAACCTCATTATCCCTTATATACCTTAGGTTGACATTTAATTCGTTTTGTATTTTGAGTTTATCTATCAGATCGAAGTATGTTTTATCATCTCCATAT
>JABINZ010000179.1 GCA_018698135.1 Bacteroidota bacterium | reverse complement strand
GATGGTGTTTTTAGGTGGTGCCTTATTTGTTTATTTGGTCATTCGTGCCAGTTTAACTTCTTCTCTTAAACTAATTGAAACAGCCAGCGCCAAAAATTATTTAAATGATATTTTTCAAACTATGGGAAATATCTTGATTGTATTGGATGAAAATAATAAAATCAAAACGGTAAATCCTACTACTTGTCAAAAATTGGGTTGCAGTAATGAATCCATTATTGGGCAAGATGTGTCAAAAATAATAGGGAATACCAAACTTGTAGCTGGCAGTTTAATCGAAACCAGTTTCAAAACTAAATCAGGTAAAGAATTGCCTGTTCTTTTGTCTGTTAACAAATTGAAAGATTTTAATAAGAATATATCTGTTCTGGTAGCACAGGATATAACTAAGCAAAAAGAAAGCGAGAAGAAACTCGTTGAATATACTCAGCAAATTGAAAAAACGAATAAAGAACTTGATCAATTTGCTTATATCGTTTCACACGATCTCAAAGCACCGCTAAGAGCCATTAACAATTTATCCGAGTGGATAGTTGAGGATTTTGGTGAAGTTCCAGAAGAAATTGGCAATCATTTAAGTTTGATGAGAGGACGCGTTCACCGCATGGAAAACTTAATTAACGGTATACTTGATTATTCACGAATAGGCCGTCAGAATTTGCAAAAAGAAGAAATCAATGTGACTAATTTAGTTGAAGACATTGTTGATTCAATCAATATTTCTGAGAATTTCAAAATCAATATTGACCATAAAATGCCCATATTGAATTCAGAATTGATGCCTCTTCAGCAAGTATTTTCTAATCTGATTAGCAATGCAATAAAATATCACGATAAAGAAAAAGGAAATATATCCATTTATCATACTGTGCCAAATGGTAAATATGAATTTATAGTCAAAGATGACGGACCTGGGATTCCTGTCGAATATCAGGAAAGAATATTTGGGATTTTCCAAACAATTGAGGCCAGAGATACCCGTGAAAGCACAGGTATAGGTTTATCGATTATCAAAAAAATAATAGAAGAAAAAGGCGGAAAAGTTTGGATTAATTCAGAGGAAGGAAAGGGAGCTGAATTTCATTTTACATGGCCAAAGAAATAATTTAGAAAGCAATTTCGAAAGAATAAAAATTTCACAATGAAAACAGAACTGGAAATATATCAGGCAAAACTTCAGCAGAAAACTGAGGAACTTGAAGAGTTCATTTACATTGTTTCTCATGACGTAAAAGCGCCTCTTCGTGCTATTACCAATTTAACAGCCTGGATTGCTGATGATCTTGAAGAAATTCAAAACGATGAAATTAAAGAAAATATTAAGCTGCTTAAAAGCAGAGTAAGCAGAATGGAACGGATGCTTAGTGCATTAACAGATATATCACGAATTGGCCGCATGGAATTAGAAGTAATGCCGGTTGATGTGAAAAAGCTATGTGAAGAAATAATCGAGTTGAATCAGTTCGATAAGGCTGTAAAAGTGGAATTTGGTGAAATGCCAACATTCAATACATATCGGTTCAAACTAAAACGAGTATTAACTGAATTGCTGAAAAATGCATTATCATCAATGAATTCGCAAGAGAACACAATTTATATAGAAACGAGAGAGAAAGACGATTACCTCCAATTTATCATTCGTGACAATGGATGTGGAATGCCTGAAGAAGCACTTGAGAAAGTAAAAAAAATATTCTATACCGTCCATATTAAAGATGATATAGATACTACTGGAGCTGGATTAACCATTGCTGATAAAATTGTTGATTTTGTTGGTGGAAGTATGGAAATTCAATCCAAAATAGAGCAAGGAACTACGATTAGTTTCTCCTGGCCAAAGTTAATTAATGTTCAACCTAATTAATGCTTATTATGAGTGAAATCCCATTATCAATTATGCTTGTCGAGGATGATGAAGTCGACATAATGAATGTAAAGAGAGCTTTTAAGAAAAACAACATAACCAATCCCATTATGGTCGCCAGAAATGGTTTGGAAGCACTGGATATGTTAACCAAGCCTGGCATTGCATTGCCGAAAGTAATTATTCTGGATATTAATATGCCTCGCATGAATGGCATTGAGTTTTTAAAGGAAATCAGAAAAGATGAAAATTTAAAAATGATTTCTGTATTTGTGATGACTACCTCAAATCAGGATAGTGACAAAATAAAAGCATATGATTTAAATGTGGCTGGCTATATATTAAAGCCTTTATCTTTTGAAAAATTCGTCACTTCTGTAGCTACTTTAAATAGTTATTGGAGTTTATGCGAAAGACCTGACTAATAAAATGAATGTTATTTTTCAATACCTAACTGAAAAAAAAGACTCATGGAAGATAATTTATTAAATATACTATTAGTAGAAGATGATATGGTTGATGTGATGAATGTGCAACGTGCATTCAAAAAAAACAACATCACTAATCCATTGTATGTTGCACACAACGGTTTGGAAGCATTGAATATGTTAAAAGGGGAAAATGGAGTTGAAAAGCTTACACCAACCCCCAAAATAGTATTGCTGGATATCAATATGCCCAAAATGAATGGTATCGAATTGTTAAGGGCAATGCGTGCAGATAAAAACCTAAAATCAATTAGTGTTTTTATGATGACCACTTCGAACGAAGACAGTGATAAAATTGAAGCATATAGTTTGAATGTAGCAGGATATATTTTAAAACCAATAAACTTCGAAAAATTTGTGACAGCAGTATCGACACTGAATAATTTTTGGAAGATGATTGAATTACCCTAACCAAAACAATACAACTATGCCCTACAGAGTATTAATAATCGAGGATGAAAAAGTAGATGCAATGCTGATTAAAAGAGCCTTGCAGGATACTGATATGCATGCAGAATCTACTCATGCAAGTTTATCTGCTGAAGGACTCAAAATTCTTGAAACTGAAGAATTTGACTGCATCATAACAGATTTTCGAATGCCTGACATGGATGGTATAACATTGGTTAAAACCATCCGAAATAGGGGAATATTAACACCTATCATTTTCGTGACTTCACATGGAGATGAGCATGTAGCCACAGAGGTTATGCGTTCGGGGGCAAACGATTACATGATAAAAGATGCGATAAACTCTGATAATTTATCGCTTAGCTTAAG
>JABINZ010000178.1 GCA_018698135.1 Bacteroidota bacterium | reverse complement strand
GTTGAAGTTTACCATTACGACCAATGATTATGATACCAAGGATAGCTTACGTTTAAGTTATGACAACAGTATTGCAAACGCTATTTGGTCAGACAATAACTCCCAGGTAAAGCATCCAACCGGGATTCTAAAAATCCCCACAACTTCGGCAGATAATGGGAAATCTGGCACTTTTACGGTCACTGTTGAAGATGATGCCTGTCCAATAAACGGAAGGAGTTCACGGCAATATCAATATAATGTCAGTGGAATAAATATCAGTCCACCACAAATTATCAAAACTGATTTAAGTTGTGGTTCATTTTCAATACAAGTATTTCCTTATTATAATACGCTCCAATATAAGTGGTCATCAACACTAACACCACCAAATTCCATTCAAGGAAATAGCAATATAATCTATACACAAATAAATGACGCAGGCAATTATCCATTTGAACTTAAAATAACAAGTAATTGCGACACACTAATTGTTTACGATACGCTAAAGGTGAATGCTACAGCACTTATGGTAGAGATACCAGATACTATTTTTATCTCAAAAAATGATTCATTTTTAGTTTCACCTGTAGTGAAAAATATACATGGTACATTGAGTTTCCAATGGAGTGACAATGATAATATTCATTTAACCAAATGGTTCCACTACAAGGAAAATATGAGACCTCAACTTGTAAGTTTAACCGCCTATGACTCATCAGGCTGTAGCAAGCTTGCCCTTATGGTGGTTGTTTCCGATACACTTTTTGCTGACTGTGGCCCCGATAAATTCAAATGCAATAACAACAATGCAACATTATCTGCCAGCTATTTTTCACTAAAAGGTAGTTACACAATCAAATATTATAAATGGTATAAAAAAGGAAATCCTACACCATTGAGTTTTAAGCAAGACCTTACAACCAAAGATACCGGGTACTTTATTTGTTCTATTGAATTTGATAATGGGATTATTAAAAAAGATACTGTTAAACTTTCAGATTATCCCATAACAAATATTGATGCCGGGAATGATATCACCATCTGCTCAGGAGATGGTTTATATGAATTAAAAGGAATTCCAGACACAGGCTCATTTTATTGGTCAGGAACCGCTATTTCAGAAGATAATGGAACATATTATTTTGATCCTGAAAATGCAAGTATCCAAAATGGAGGTAATTACTATGCTCATTTCTATTATACTGATCAATATGGGTGTAAAACCTATGATGATAAACGAATTACAGTTTACTATTCATCTGCGAAACCTGAAGTTGGTCAATATCCTACACTATGTGAAAAAGATGCCAAAGTTCAGCTCATTTCAGATCTAAAACCTGGTACATGGTCTGGAAATGGCATAGTCGACAATGAGTTTTTTAATCCCTTGCAAGCAGGAGCTGGAACGCATGAGCTTATTTATAAAGTTGGCAACTATTGTCCTAATTACGATACTACTTTCATAACAGTTTTACCAAGAGCAAACATTAGCCTGAATACCGAATATGGAAAAACTAAATTCTGCAGGAGTTATGGTTTAGTTCGAATAGATGCAAGTCCTGCCGGAGGTATTTTTAGAGGGCCTTTAGTTAATGGGAATTATTTCAATACCGATACATTACATGGCTTATACCAAATATACTATATCTATGCAGATTCGACTAGCTGTATTGATAGTCAATTAATAGAAATAGCAGTTGTAGATCCAGAAGTAAAAATCACGAATAATGACACTCTTTGTCTAAAAAACTATATCGAATTAACTTCAGAAAACAATTTCTCATCAGCCATTGAATGGACCAAAGGACCATCAGCAGATGGCCATTTTGAAGTGGATATCAGTAAACAAAACATTCAATATTATCTGGGTAAAAATGATTCTATCAATAAGGAAGTTTGGATATTCATCAAAACAATTGACTCCGTATGCAATAGTATATTGGATTCCATGAAGATTAAATTATTGGACAGCCCTATTGCAAATTTCACAGCTGATGATCCGATTTATATGAATTATTATAAAGTGAAATT
>JABINZ010000177.1 GCA_018698135.1 Bacteroidota bacterium | reverse complement strand
TGTTGTATCGCTAATATTTCTGTTGCCTTCTGCTAACACAAAAGCTAAACGGGGTAAATTACCAGCTGTTTCAAAAATGTTCCAGCGCACTCGCCAAAACTTCCTGTTTCCTTTAGTTTGATCTTTAAAAGAGATAGACCATCGTGCCGTTGTTAAAAGATGCGGATCAAATAAACTTGCAAGTATCTCATTGCTATCGATTAAGCCTTGATAAAATGAATTTGTAACATTTGAACTGATTCTGGATATTTCGATGGGTGTTACAAAATGCTTAAGATTTGGCTTATTAAATTGATAGGTATAGGCAAAATTTAGAGTGGCTCGTTCATAATCCACATTTTCTTCAAAGAAATAGGAAAGGCTTAAGGCTGTTTTTGTTGAATTAAAGTTTGTATTCCTAAAAAAACTTGATGGCAGAAAGGCGTAAGGAAGGAAAAAGGCCGTATTAATATCAGCCTGATAATTCCCAAATGCTTTTTGCCCACTATCCCTTCTTATCTGAATATCAAAAGCTCCACCAACACCTAATGTCCATTGAATAGCCTGCTTCAGAATATTGTTGTATTTATAGGTTATTCCACCAGCCATACCATAGTAACGCTTTCGGGTATCAATAATATATTTATATTCTTCAGTGGTATTGGTCTCTAATTCAAGAATATACTCCTGTTTTTTACTCGGTGTAAGCCTTATCCTGCAGTCCAACAAAGCTGTATCTGAACCAGGAATTAAGCTTTCCTCAAAATCCACATCGATGAATTTATAGACTTGAAGTTCTGAAAGCTTATTGATTGTTTGTTTTACTTTGTAAATGCTGTAAAAATCACTTTTTCTGAACTCAAGATTCCTTAAAAACACAGAAGGTTTTAAATTGAAGTTACTGCCAATAAAACGATAGCCTAACTCGTATGTGGTATCTTTTACACTGGAGTCCATTATACTATAGCCCGGTTCGATGGAAATATTATTGATGATGTAACGCTTATGAACAGAGGAATCAGAAGGATTTTGAACAAAGACCTGAACATTTACTTCACTTTTATTGCCGAAGGTCGTATCCACTTCAAAATATATAAAATACTTACTGAATTTATAGTAACCTTCATTATTAAGTACTTCAGCAATTCTACTTCTTTCTCGAATCAAACTTTTACTATCGTATTTATTTCCGCTAATAATAAAGGATTTAGCAAACGATCTATCCAGTAAATCATATATATTTTTATCCGCTACATAATAATCCACATCTTGAATCAAATAAGGATTTCCTGGATTAATATCATATTTTACAAATGCTTTTTTTTGCCAGGAAGGGAATAATCGATACCTTTTTTTCGCTATATCGTAACTAATCGAATTCCTAAAATATCCTTTATTGAGTAAATAGTCTTGCATTTGAAGCTGAGACTCGATAATCAGCGATGTATCTAAAAACATAGGCTCTTCGCCAAATAGCTTTTTAATGGAATTATTGATAAAGTTCGAATCTTTAAGATCTTGTTTCATATAAATCCACAGAAATGGATCTGTTATCCCAAAACCTCTTTGCCTTGGATTTTGATTGGCAAGGGCATTCAGCTCACTTTTTTCATCGCTTGGTGCATTTTCAATAGTTGCCTTTTTTAACAAAAGACTGTCCGTTGGAACTAATTTATTGAAAGTACAGGCCTGAAAAGACAAAAATAATGCAAACAAAAAACTAATTTTGAATGCAACTTTTAAATAGATCATTAATGATTTCAAATGCACAGCAGAAACTTATACAGTCATTAACACAAAAAAAATACCGAAAGAAAAATAAATTGTTTCTAGCAGAAGGTGTAAAAATAGTTAATGAAATTTTATTTTCAGCATATAAAATTCATTCAATTTTTGGAGTAGCCGATTGGCTTGCAGATAATTCCGGCAAATTGCATAATACACACATTCAAGAAATCGTTGAAGTCGATGAAAAAGAATTAAAAAAGATTAGTAATCTTCGAACCGCAAATAAAGTATTGGCCGTAGTGCACATGCCAGAACAAGATATAAACCTTAATTCTAACCTCATCATCATGCTTGATTCCATTCGCGATCCAGGGAATATGGGTACCATTATTCGCATTGCTGACTGGTATGGAATTGATACAATTATTTGCTCCGAAGATTGTGCAGATATTTACAATCCAAAGGTTATTCAAGCAAGCATGGGGAGTTTTTTAAGAATTCAGCATGCATATGAAAACCTGCAGGAAATCCTTGCATCTAATTCTGATAGAAACTCTTATGGGGCTTTTCTTCAAGGAGAATCGGTGCATACATGCAATTTCCAGAAACCTGCATTCCTGCTTATTGGGAATGAATCAAACGGTATTCAGAAAGAACTACAGCCTTTGATCAAGCAAAAAATCAGCATTCCAAAATTTGGTGAAGCCGAATCGCTAAATGCGTCTGTTGCTACAGCTATTATATTGGATAATATGAGGAGAAAGATGAAAATTGAAAGTTGAAAGTTACAGGTTGCAATTCGTTATTCTACTGTTCGATTGTTCGATTATTCGTTATTCAACTGTTCAATTGTTCTCCTGTTCAATTGTTATCTTGTTCAATTGTTCTATTATTCGATGTTCAATTGTTCTATTATTCGCAAAAGCCTTGTGAACTAAAAGAGGTGAGTGACATTTAGCAATCCAATATCAAATATTCGAAATCCAAAATTTAAGTAATTACCACTTCATCTTCCTTTTGCCAGGGAGGATCAACTATCACCAAAAACTCAAGTTTATCATCACCCCTATTTTCAATCCATTGATGACTTTTTGGAGGTACAATAAATGAACTGCCAGCGTGAATATCAAAAGTTTCCTGATCGATATGCATAATGGCAGAACCATTAATTATATAGTATGTTTCTGATTGTTCAATATAATGATCCAAAGTGGCTCCTCCAGCTTCAATGTAGGCATGTGCCAAGCTATGCTTGGTAGGAACATCATCTCTATCCGGATGAAATATTTCCCTTAAAAAGCATTTATCGCCTGCAATAATTTCCTGAATTTGCTCCAGTTGTTTTTTCGCAATTTGCATATCTATTTTTTGTAAATCCATATTTGTACCACATCAATTATCGATTTTTCCTCTTTGCCCCATCCCTAAAGGGTGGTGAAAAAATCAATTTGCAACCCTGCCTGAACATTGTCGGGCAGGCTTTAGGGAAGGCAACAAATTGATTTATAGGAGACAGTTTTTATATGTGGTACTATAGCCAATAATCATTTTCTATTTTATCTCAAACACCGATGCATCTACTTTATTAAGAATAATAGATGATACCGTAAGGTCAATTTCTTGTCCGGCAACAGATTGTTTGATAGCAAAAGGGAAAAGTACACCTTTAACAGCTTTGTAATTGCTGTAATCAATAATTGACATAAAATCACCTTCTGGTGCAGAAATCGTACTAGTTGTTCTTACTTTTAAAGCAGATTCGATATCAAAATATTCATTTTGTATTGAACCACCAGGGATGGTAAATTCCATAAAATAGGCATCTTTGCCATTCAATTCTTCTACTCCCAATAATTTGTAGGTTACACCAAGTTCTTTATAGCGTAATTCCTTATTAATAGCACCTTCATATTTTACTGCTTCCAAATCGGAACCGGTAATTTCGGTTTCATTACCCATAGCAACTATTTTCGCCTTTTCTCCATCGCAAATTTGTTTCTGATAGGTCATGTCAGCTGTACCCATTTCCATATAATATTTACCTGGATCCATTCGATGAAAGGTGAACATGAGCTCTGTTCCTTGTATCGTAGTATGAGCATACATGGTCAAGCTTTTCATTTTCAACATTTTCTTTTCACCACCAATAGCAGCAATATAGTTTTGAATAACCAGATCTGCCGTGATTCCTGCAGGAGTTGGTTTAAGCATTTCGACAACCTCTTCAATAACTTCTTCTTCCTGAGATAAAAGCGGACCTGCCATGAGTACAAATGCGATAAGACTAAAAATAACTTTTTTCATTTTGATTTGATTTATAGATAATTAATAACAGCCTTGATTGTTTACAAGGAATATTTCGACTAAAAACAAAGTTATCAATTAATGGAATGAAAATAATATCTTTGATCGTATTATTTAAACAGATTCCTACTGATTGTTTATCAACACCTTACACCGAAACCCAAGCTTATCAAATTTTAAAGCTATTTTGCTTTGTGTATTTAAAATCATTGTTTTACCTTTGCAGTCCTTAAAAAAGATTTAAAATGAAAAAAGATATTCATCCAAAGAATTATAGATTTGTTGTGTTTCAGGATATGTCTAATGGAAAGTCGTTTTTAACACGCGCTTGTGTTGAAACAAGAGAAACAACCACATGGACAGATGGTAAGGAGTATCCTTTTTATAAGCTTGAAATTAGTAATACATCTCACCCATTCTTTACAGGTAAGAAAGTATTTGTTGATACTGCCGGACGTGTTGAAAAATTCTTCAACAAGTATAAAAAAGCAGAAGATAAGAAATAATAATTTTCCGATTATCAATAATTTAGGCTTCTTTTGTATAACGAAAGGAGCTTTTTTATTTTATGGTTATGGCAAATTATATTTTAAATGATATTCCAGAAAACTGGACCAATTTATTACCGTTTACATTCACCCGCCCTATATCAGACTTACGAGTTGGGATACTTACCTTAAAAGATAAATGGGAATTGCTTTTAGAAGAGGCATGTTCTGTTATAACAGAAGAATATCTTTCTGAAAAATATAGCTGCAAGCTGAGTGATGAAAATGTATTGATAAACTCCGTTATAATCCCCACATCAGCCATAGTCGAGCAAATTAAACAATTAGAAAGCGGACAAATACTCAAGAATGATAACGAATGGGTAGCTATTTGTACGAAAGATGTTGAAAGTTTTGATCAGGAAGAATTTGGTGAATACGAAGTAGTTGCTTGTGATTCTCAGCTGGACTTTATCAAATATCCATGGCATATATTTCAAAAAAACAGCCAACAAATTGAAGCTGATTTTGCCTTAATTACCAAAGGGAAAAAATCACAGGAGCTAAGTTCAACTAATCAACTGATTGGTGACTATCCTGTTTTCATTGCACCCAATGCCAATATAGAATGTGCAACGCTAAATACAACTAAAGGTCCTATTTTCATTGGAGAAGATGCGGTGGTCATGGAAGGCTCACTTATTCAGGGTCCATTTGCAATATGCGAGCATTCACAACTTAAATTAGGAGCCAAAATTTATCCCGGAACAACCATTGGACCCCATTGCAAAGTAGGTGGTGAAATTAACAATGCTGTTTTCTGGGGCTACTCAAGTAAAGCTCACGATGGTTTCCTCGGAAATTCTGTTATTGGAGAATGGTGCAATATTGGAGCTGATTCCAACAATTCAAACTTAAAAAATAACTACGAAAACGTGAAAATATGGAATTATGGAAGTAAATCTTTCATTGATTCTGAATCACAGTTTTGCGGTCTTTTTATGGGAGATCATTCGAAATGCGGAATAAATACGATGTTTAACACCGGTACTGTTGTGGGTGTAAGTGCCAATATTTTTGGGGCAGGTTTTCCCCGAACCATCATCCCATCTTTTGCCTGGGGTGGTGCAAATGGAATAACAACTTATCGAATTGACAAAGCCTTCCGAACCATGGAATTGGTTATGAGCAGGCGCAATCTATTGCTATCCGATATGGATAAAAAAATATTAACCCATATCTTTGATCAAACGAAAGAGTTCAGACATTAAGTCTTTGAGCCTTTATTTAAATCCATTAATTTTTAATCATGAGGAAACTTATTGTTGCAGGCAACTGGAAAATGAATACGACTGTTGCTCAAGGCATAAATCTGATCAAAGAACTGAAAGAACTACATAATTGTACGTTTTCAAAAAACTCAGATATCATCATTTTCCCTCCCTATACTCATTTAAGTCAGTTTGCTACTGAATTGACCAATTGCTGTATAAAATTAGGAGCTCAAAATCTTCATCATGAAGAAAAAGGAGCTTTTACAGGAGAGATTTCCGCAAATATGATTCGAAGTATTGGCTGTAAATATGTTTTGGTCGGACATTCAGAACGAAGACAATATGCCAAGGAAAGCAATGAAGTTTTAGCAAGCAAAGTCAAGCTGGCACTGGACAATGAGCTAACTCCTATTTATTGTTGTGGTGAAACTCTTGATGAAAGAGAAGATCAAAAGCACTTTGACGTAATTGAAGAACAAATTAAAAAAGGACTTTTCAGTTTGCCTATCGACTCGATTCAGGAAATTATTATAGCATATGAACCTGTTTGGGCCATAGGAACTGGCAAAACAGCTAGTCCTGCACAAGCTCAGGAAATACATGCTTTCATCAGATCATTGATTGAAACTACATACGGTAAAGAAGTAAGTGAGTCAATTCGCATATTATATGGAGGCAGTGTCAATGCTGCCAATGCTAAAGAAATATTCGGACAAGCTGATATTGATGGAGGTTTGGTTGGTGGAGCATCATTAAAACCACAGGATTTCAACACCATCATAAACGCTGTTGGATGACTTATATTGAAGTAAAAGTAAAATGTCCTGAAGATAGCAAAGAGCTTTTGATATTTGAGTTCAATCAATTTGAGCATGTTTCTTTCTGGGAACATGAGGATGGCTTTTCAGCCTATTTCTTAGCTGATGAGTTCAACAAACAACATATTAACTCATCCATTAAAAACTTGCTTAAAAATTACCCTCAAGTTTCTTTCACTCATGCCGAACAACCAAAAATAAATTGGAATAAAGAATGGGAAAGCAATTATTCACCTATTGTTTTGGCCAAGAAGTATTTTATTCGAGCACCCTTTCATGAGGTAAAAAAGGATTTGGTTAATTTTACAATTATGCCCGACATGGCATTTGGCACCGGGCATCATGCAACAACCGAATTGATATTTACCCTGATGGAAGGCAGTGATTTAAGCAATTACAAAATCCTTGATTTTGGTTGTGGTACCGGAATTTTATCCATATTAGCCGATTTCAAGGGAGCATCCAGTATCATGGCTATAGATATTGAAGAAGAATCTATTGAAATCACTACAAAAAATGCAGAGATTAACGGCTGTAAGCATATCAAATCTCGCTTACTGTCAATTGAGGATGTGCCCGAAACAAATTTTGATTGTATACTTGCCAACATCAATCGAAACACACTTTTAAATAATGTTGAGTCTATTAGTAAAAAGCTTAAACAAAATGGACTTCTTTTTTTAAGTGGTTTTTATACAGAAGATTTGAAATTAATTCAAGATAATTATGAGAAGTATAATATCTTTATCGAAAAGAAGTTAGAAAAGAATAATTGGGTAGGACTCGCCTGCCGAAAAAGGAAATAGAATGCGTATATCATATAGATTCATCGTTTTTTTTGTCATTTTTAGCCTGTCATTTTCAGCCTTCTCACAGGTTTATAAATTTTCAAAAGATCCAGAAGAATTTCAAGATGAAATCAAACGATTTTACAAGGGAATAAAGGTCGAAAAAACAAATCTGATTGTTGATGAATTCGTCAATTATGTGAAGTTAGAAGAACTTAATCCTGAAGAATTTTTACGCATTGTTGAAACGTGTAATTTGATGCTTAAAAAACACTTTAAGCCTCTGCCCTATTTTGAAACCTATCTGGAACTTGTTAATGCATATAAAAAAAACAATATTGATATTGGTAAATTCAGAGAATGGAACTCTGTTTATAGCCAGCATCTTGAAAAATCAAAACGAAATATAAAGGAATTTAATACGACCATGATGGCGTTATTTACTAAAAATGCTATCTATGACGCGAAATCAAAAACATGGTATTTAGGCACCACCAATTACAACATTGTTTATGAAAAACAACCCAAGATTATTGTTAATGAGCCAATTACATTAATATGCACTACACGTGAAGACTCGCTTGTTATATACAACACCATGGGTACTTATTTGCCATTATTGTATAAATGGAGCGGTACAAAAGGTATTGTTGATTGGCAGAGAGTTGAGTTGGATTCAACAAGGGTTCATTGTAAGTTCGATGCCTATAAAATTGATGTACGAAAAGCAGAGTTGGAAGTCGATTCTGTTACATTTTGGAATAAAAACTATTTTTCAAAACAGCTAGTTGGCCGATTAACTGAAAAAGCAAATACAACTCATTTAGGTAAAAAAGCAAAATATCCTAAGTTCAGATCCTATAGAGCTGTTTATATTTTGGATAAGCTATCCAAGAATGTTCTTTACATAGGTGGATTTACACAAGAAGGATTGAACATGATGGGTTCAAGCAGCATGGAAGTAGAAGGAGAACCTGTAGTGAAAGCCCGGGTTTTGATTACGTATAAAGGGCAGCCAACCCTTAAAGCTGAGTCGGATGCATTTATGATTACTCCTGACAAAATAGTAGCCAGCAATGCCAGAACAACTATTTATTATGGTGAAGATTCTATTTATCATCCAAAAATAATTTTTAACTATTCCATTAAAACGAGAAAATTAATACTGACCCGGGGAGATAATGGAATGTACCGAAGTCCGATGTACGACACCTACCACAAATTGGAAATGGAATTTGATCAATTGGATTGGACAATTGATAATCCCAAAATGGATTTCAGGATGTTTTATGGAAGTGAAGGATCTGCTATGTTTACTTCTGAGTCATTTTTCACCATGGCTCAATACAATAAAACTAAAAGTGTATTAACATTTCATCCCTTAAATAAAATTAAGGAATTGTGCTTGCGACTGGATACCAATGTGTTTTCTAAATATGATTTTGCTAACTACATGGGTGTGCGACCCGAAAATGTTGAAGCACTACTTATTACCCTAACGATGGATGGATATATCATTTTTGATAATATCAATGATATAGTTACAGTACGTGATAAAACATTCCTGTATGTTAATGCCGAGGCAAATAAAATGGACTACGACATGCTTCGTTTTGAATCTACTATCAAAAAGAGCAATGCTGTATTCAGTCTTGAAAGTGGCAATTTAGATTTGGAAGGAATTCGTCTTGTACTGCTTAGTGATACACATAGGGTACATATTGTACCTCGTCAACAGAAAGTAACCATGAAGGATAGTCGAAATTTCGAATTTGATGGCTATATCAGAGGAGGGCTTTTTGAGTTCTTTGGAAATGATTTTTATTTCGATTATGAGAACTTTAAATTCAACTTGACAAACATTGATTCAGTGCGGATGTATGTTCGTATTGACGAGAATCAGCCTAACCTTATCGCACAAATCCAGAGTGTTTTGCAAGACGTAAGTGGATATTTATATGTCGATAATCCCAAAAATAAATCTGGCCGAAAAAATTACCCTGAATACCCAATATTTGAGTGTACCAAGAATTCATATGTTTATTACGACAAAAAAGAGATTCTGGGTGGACACTACTCCCGCGACAGATTTTATTTTGATATTAAGCCATTTATTATTGACAGTTTAGATAAGTTTAAAATGAAGGGGCTTGAATTTGAAGGCACATTTTATTCCGGAGATATTCTGCCCGTATTTGATTACAAACTTGTTCCACAAGAAGACTTGTCGTTAGGATTTTCAAAAACAGACCATTTCCCACTTTATGTTGCGGAAGGAGCACCAAAAGGAGAAGGTGACCAACGAATTAATCTGAGTAACAAAGGACTTCGGGGTAATGGAAAAATAGAATATCTAACTTCAATTACTCAGTCAGAAGATTTTATTTACTTTTTTGATTCCGTTCGATCGCACAGCAATACATTCGATTTGGAACACAATGCTATGGGGAAATATCCGAAAGTTGTAGGTCGGGAAGTTTTCACACGTTGGTTAGCCTATGCGGATACCATGATTATTGAAAAGAAACAAATACCGTTTAAAATTTACGAGAAAGGTTATGAGTTTAGTGGAAACATGGTGTTGACCCCTGCCCGATTAACCAGTAAAGGGGTGTTTGATTATAAAAACTCAACCATCTCATCCCAATTATTTGAATTTACCCCACACAATTTATTATCTGAAAAAGCAACTGTTCGTATATTCAGTGACGATCCCAATTTATATGCCTTCATTGCTCCTGCATCGAAAATTAATTTGGATGTAGATACTGACATCCTGGATGGAGAAAGTACGAAGTCAGATCGTAAACTTCTATTTCCTTTAAATAGGTATACTACCTCAATGAAACATTTCATTTGGTATAATTTGGAAGATAGAATAGCTATTTCGAAAGCAGATATGCAGAGCGAGCAAGCCTGTTATTTCAGATCAACAAAAAAAGATCAGGATTCACTGCAGTTTCAATCAACCTTTGCCAACTACGATTTAAAGAAGTATTACATCAATGCTGAGAAAATACCCTATATTCCAGTTGCAGATGCGCGAATTTATCCCGATCAGGGTTTAGCAACTATCGAAAGAGATGCTTTCATGCAATCGTTAAAAAATGCAGTTGTAAAAGCTGATACAATAAATTACCATCATGTATTATATGATGCCTTGATTAATGTTTTCGGTAAGTATAAATACACCGGATATGGTAAGTACGATTACATTGATAAATATAAAAGCAAGCAAGTATTATCCTTTTACCAAATTCGGGTAGATGAAGAAAGACGAACCTATGCCCGTTCAAAAGTACCAGATTCTATGGACTTCAGATTGAGTCCTCAATTTAAATTTGGAGGTTATGCAGAGCTTAATGGAAATGTTAAAGAGCTCGATTTTGATGGATTTGTACTCCCTGCCCATAAACAAGACTATTTCCGGACAGGTTGGTTTTCATACCACGATCGCATAAATCCTGATTCAGTTTATTTCAGTCTGAACAAACCTGTTGGTCGTGAAGGTAGAGAATTGTATACAGGATTGTATGTAGGAACTGATTCTCCTTATGTTTATAACCTATGGACGGGCTATAAAAAAGCATTCGCGGATGCAGAAATTTTTTCAGTTGATGAAGGTGTTATGTATTACGATGATAAAACCAATAAGTACATATATGCAGCATTAGAAAAAGTTTTTGATCATGAGTTATACGGTTCTTATTTCGCATTAAGTGATAAAACCGGAGATACCTACGGGGAAGGAAAATTTGATTTTGGAGAAGATATTAAAGCTATTGAAATTCAAACAGCCGGAACTGTTAATTTTTTCATGGAAAATGGGAATTATATATTTGACCTAATGATGACTATTGACTTCCCATTTGATGAAAAAGCAATCAACATCATGGCAGACGAAATGATGGAGCATACTTATTTTCGTAAAAGCTCCAAGAACAGAAGAGACGCTACGAAAATTGCAATTTCTGAGCTGATAACTGATGAAAAAGAGAGAGACAATTTATTAATTGAAATTGAAGACTTTGATGAAATCATACCTACAAAGTCAATCACCAAAACAATTGTTTTAAGCGACCTAAAGCTTACCTACGATCTGAAGGAAAGATTGTTTAAAACGTCCAGTGATAAATTTAGTATTATAAGCATCCAAAAAGTAAAAGTTAATAAAGAGATTATTGGTGGCCTTCAGCTTTCTAAAAAGAAAAGTGGAACCATGTTCGCCTTGTATTTAGAGAGTGAAGAAAATTACTACAATTTCTTTAAATATTATTATGGAATTTATAGTGTTTTGGGATCAAACGAGGACTTTAATAAGCAAGTTTCATCTACTATCTCAAAACACTCCGAAAACAAATACAGAATCAAGAAAGCGACCAATCGCGACCTGAATTTATTCAAGAAAAAAATGAATCTATATTAATCATGTTTAAAATTATTTCAATCCTTTTTGTAGCCTATATTCTGGGAGCCATACCTTTTTCCTTATGGTTAGGGAAACTTTTTTATAAAACAGATGTACGAAATTCTGGAAGTAAAAGCTCCGGGGCTACCAATGTTTTGCGAGTTATCGGACCCAAATTAGCTTTTCCAATCCTAATTCTCGACATTCTTAAAGGTTTTGTTGCTACACGCCTTGTCTTGGTCTTTTTTGTAGAGAGTGATCCTCAATTCTTATATCTAAAACTTGCTGCCGGTGTACTGGCAATGATTGGTCATATTTATCCTGTATTCGCCCAATTTAAAGGTGGCAAAGGAATAGCTACCATGGCTGGCGTTTTATTAGGCACTGTTCCTGAAGTAATGATTTATGCTTT
>JABINZ010000176.1 GCA_018698135.1 Bacteroidota bacterium | reverse complement strand
ACCAACTTGATTGTCACCATTGTAAACATTTATGTATTCCTGTTTTTATTGATTATTCTCATCTCTATTATCATTGCCAATACCTTTACCGAACCACTTGAAATAATTAAGAAACATTTGAGTGATATTCAATTGGGAAAAACCAACAAAAAAATCAGTTGGAACAGCAGCGATGAAATAGGAAGTTTGATTGCAGAATATAACCAAATGCTTGTAAAGGTTGAAGAAAGTGCAGCCGTTCTTGCACGTTCCGAAAGAGAGTCAGCATGGCGTGAAATGGCCAAACAGGTTGCTCACGAAATCAAAAACCCGCTTACTCCCATGAAACTAAATTTACAGCAATTACTGCGTGCATGGGAAACCAAAGATGAAGATTTGGAAGAACGCTTTAAAAAAACGACACAAATTCTAATTAATCGAATAGATACACTTTCGAATATTGCTACTGAATTTTCAGCATTTGCCCGCATGCCAGAAGCCAATCAAAAAGTTGTTTTAATTGACAAAATATTGAAAGAGGTTGCTCATTTTTATCAATCAACTGATAAAATCATCATTGATCTGGATTTACATACGGATGATATAAAAATATTGGGTGATGAGAGCCAGCTGAATAGAGCGTTTAACAATCTGGTAAGAAATGCATTTCAGGCAACTCCAGAAGATAGGGAAGCAAAAGTAATCATTAGTTCAGAGCACAGAGATGATCAGGTAATAATAGGCATCAAAGACAATGGTAATGGAATTCCAGAAGAATTGAAAGACAAAATATTTCTCCCAAACTTTAGCACCAAAAGTTCGGGTATGGGACTTGGATTAGCCATTGTTAAGCGGATTATCAATTCTGCAAACGGCCACATTTGGTTTGATACAGAAGAAAATATTGGAACTACTTTCTATATTTCTTTTCCGGTTGATGAGAACTCAGTTGATAAAATTGAAGACACTGAGATTTAAATTATTTTATGTAGAACCGAATTGTATTCGGTTTATCCGAATGAAATTCGGACTTACAACAAAGGAAAACCATCACCCTCCCAATTAAGTCACTTAATTAGGACTAAATTTCTGCAAATGTGGAAACTACTTCTTATTTATCACTTCCTGCTTATGATAATCGTCCGATTAAATTAGTAACTATGAGTCCTGAATTATTTTATGTAGAACCGAATTGCATTCGGTTTATCCGAATGAAATTCGGACTTACAATAATGGTTAACCCATACTCCCTACTGAGGTGCATAAAAGGTCTCCGTTTCAGCAAAACGTAGCAACATCTTTCACTATTAATTCTCTTGCATAATATTTTTTCATCCCATTTTTGAAGCACAATTTTTATTTATCTTTGTCAAATCAAAAACTAAATGAATTGAAACCATGAGCCTTGTTGGAATTGTAGTAGTAGTCGTAGGTATATTATTAGCGATAATAATCTTCCTGTATTTTGTACCGTTAAATCTCTGGATCACAGCCGTTTTCTCAGGTGTTAAAGTCAGTATTATTCAATTGATTTTAATGCGTATTCGTAAAGTGCCACCTGCATTAATTGTAAACTCCTTGATTATTTCAACAAAGGCAGGTTTGAAAGTTACTCCGAATGAGATTGAAACACACTTTTTAGCTGGAGGAAATGTAAATAATGTGATCAAAGCATTGATTTCTGCTGATAAAGCAAACATTCCACTAACATTCCAATTAGCAACAGCTATTGACCTTGCTGGAAGGGATGTATTTGATGCAGTTCATATGTCTGTTAATCCAAAAGTGATTGATACCAAACCAATTGCTGCAATGGCAAAAGATGGTATTCAGTTGGTAGCCAAGGCCCGAGTTACAGTTCGTGCCAATATCAATCAATTGGTTGGTGGTGCTGGTGAAGATACAATTCTTGCTCGTGTTGGTGAAGGTATTGTTTCTTCAATTGGTTCATCACTCGATCATAAAGCAGTATTAGAAAATCCTGATAATATTTCAAAATTAGTATTACAAAAAGGATTAGATTCTGGAACAGCTTTCGAAATTCTTTCTATTGATATCGCTGATATTGATGTTGGGAAAAACATTGGTGCTGTTTTACAAGCCGATCAGGCCGAAGCTGACAAGCAGATCGCACAAGCAAAGGCGGAACAAAAACGTGCTATGGCAGTTGCTGAAGAACAACAACAAAAAGCAAAAGCACAGGAAGCACGTGTAAAAGTTATTGAAGCCGAAGCTCAAATTCCATTAGCAATGGCACAAGCATTTCGTGAAGGAAATCTTGGTATACTTGATTATTATAAATTCAAAAATATTCAGGCTGATACCGATATGAGAGATTCTATATCTCAATCAACTAAAGGTAAAAAACAAGATAATCAACCTGGAAAATCAAAAGATTCTAAGAAGTAAATAGATTCAGCATTGTTGCTGGTCAATAGCGTTCTGATAATTAAAATGCCCCTAGGGGCATTTTTTTTGTTCCTTATCATAACAAAAATGACTCTTCAGCTTTTAATTCAGCAATATTTTTTTCAAGATATATAAAATGGAAATTATATGGAAATAAGCTGATCTAATATAGCTTGCTGATCGATATTCAGCATACATTTAAAATGACCTTTGGGACATTTGGTTTTATAACCCAATTTAGAACAGGGTCTGCATTTCAGTTTTTCAACCTGGGCGTTATAATGATTTGTTTTGTAAGGATACATCCCAAATTCAGGAATTGTATTGCCCCAAAAAGTAATGATATCCTTTTTATAAGCGGCAGCAATATGCATTAAACCGGTGTCATTCGTCAATACTTTTGATGCATTTTTAATAATGGCTGCAGATTCATTTATGCTTAGTTTACCACAAAAATTATGAACATGGCTTCCACACGCTTGCGCAATGTGATCACCGATTTCCTGATCTTCGCTGCCTCCCAATAAAACAACATTTGTCTTTATTTTTTCACAAATCTCAATTATTTTATCAGCAGGATATTTTTTGGTAAAAAATGTTGCTCCCAGAACAAAAGCATAATATGGACTTTCAACATGATCTGTTTTTTCCAAAGCCAATTGTTCTTCTTCCTTTGTAATAAAATAATCTAATCCTTTTCCATCATTTTTAATTCCATACATCTCCAGCGCTTCGAAATAGCGATCAACAATATGTTTGTCTGGCAAAAAATTCAGTTTAAAATTAACAATGAGGTATTTTTCGATATTAATTTTGTTGAAACTATCGGAAGGTAATTGAAGGGCTCTTTTAATCCTTCCCGATCTCAGGTTTTTATGCAAATCGATAATAAAATCAAATTCTTCTTCTTTGAGTTCTTCAAGTAGTTGGGTGAAATTATCTTCAAAAAAGTGAAGTTTATCAATATAAGGATTGTTTTTCATCACATCCTGATATTGCTTTTTAAGCAAATAATGAATTTCTGTTTCAGGTTCTTGATTCTTAAAACAGCGAACAACAGGTGTAGTTAAAACTATATCTCCAATGGAGCTTAATCGAATGATGAGTATTTTCAAAACTTCAAATTAATACATCAAAATTAAGCATTAGCAACAAAAAAAGGGAACCATATTGCTATAGTTCCCTTGCTGTAGATTTTTTTATACTATTTCGATGATGTCATTTCTCCATCTCGATACTCTTCTACTTTCAAAACTTTCCCTGTTTCATCATAATAGGTCCAGGTTAGGTGTTTTTTATCACCTTTATAATTTCCTTGAATCTTCAACTTACCATT
>JABINZ010000175.1 GCA_018698135.1 Bacteroidota bacterium | reverse complement strand
TAATGCAGCAGGTGGCTTTATTAACCAGTTTGGTAAAAAGTATACCATCAGGGGTTTATCACGAACAACAAATAGTGATGAATTGGGCTTGACTGTTGTCAAATTAAAAGATGGCAAACCCATTACGCTTGCTGATGTAGCAGAAGTTAAAATAGGAGGGAGTCCTAGGATTGGTACGGCCTCTTATTCAGGAGATCCTGCAGTTGCAGTAATTATTACAAAGCAACCTGATGTTAATACGGTAAAGATTACTGAAAAATTAAATGATGAGCTTGCAAAAATAAGTGCTGAGTATAATTTAGTAGAAATTCATGAGCCGATTTATGAACAAGCTGGTTTTGTAGAAATCGCTGTGCGGAATGTTATGAAGGTGCTTTTAGAAGGCTCTGTTTTTGTATTTATAGTCCTTTTCTTGTTTTTGTTTAATATAAGAACAACCGTTATTTCCTTGATTACCATACCAATTTCTCTGTTGATTACGATATTGGTTTTGAAAATGCTCGGCTTATCCATTAATACCATGAGTTTGGGTGGAATGGCAATTGCTATCGGTTCTTTAGTTGATGATGCCATAATAGATGTCGAAAACGTATTCAAGCGACTCAAGGAAAATGCTGTTAAGACGGTTAAAGAAAACAAATTGAAGGTGGTTTTTGAGGCATCGAAAGAAATCAGAGCATCTATTTTAAATGCAACATTGATCATTATCATTGCTTTCTTGCCTCTTTTCTTTCTTTCAGGATTTGAAGGCAGAATGTTAAAACCACTTGGGATTTCCTATATGGTGGCATTGGTCAGTTCTTTGGTCGTTGCATTAACTTTAACACCTGTTCTATGTTCTATCTTTTTGTCCAATGATAAATTTTTAAATCGAACACAAAAAGGAAGTTGGATAGAGCGAAATGTAGGAGCAGTATATACGAAAAGTTTAAACTATGCTTTGTCACACAAAAAATTGTTTGTTTTTGGAACTCTTGGTTTATTTGGATTTACGCTGATTGTTTTCATGAATTTCGGGCGAAACTTTCTTCCACCTTTCAACGAGGGCTCATTAACAATAAATGTTGCTTCTGTTCCTGAAATATCATTGGAGGAGTCTGATCGAATAGGTAGGGAAGCAGAACTTGCTTTGCTTGAAATTCCGGAAATAGAAAAAACTTTACGAAAAACAGGACGAGCTGAATTGGCTGAACACTCTTTTGGTGAAAATGTTTCTGAAATTGAAGCTCCATTTTCATTAGATAAAAAATCAAGAGGTGATTTTCTGGTAGAAGTTAGAGATAAACTGAAAGGCATTGCTGGAATTGTCATCACAGTTGGGCAACCAATTAGTCACCGAATCGACCACATGCTTTCAGGTTCAAAAGCCAATATTGCGATCAAGCTTTTTGGCACTGATCTCAGAGAAATGTATGCTTCAGCAAAAAAAATTGAAGAATTAGCAAAAGATATTGAAGGCGTAGCTGATTTAAGTGTCGAGCAACAAATTGAAATCCCTCAAATTAATATCAAACCAAACAGAGCCATGTTGGCAAAATATGGTATCTCAATAAATGAATTTAATGAATTTATCGAAGTCTATTTCAATGGATTAAAGGTCTCCGATGTATTTGAAGAGGAAAGATCATTTGAAATGGTTGTTCGTTTGCCAGATCATTTGAGAAATGATATCAATAAGGTAGGTGATATTCTAATTGATGGAAATAATATAAAAGTACCACTTTCAGAAGTTGCACATATAAAATCAGCATCAGGCCCTACAACAATTCAACGAGAGAATGTACAACGTAAACTGGTTGTTAGCATTAATGTAGAAGGAAGAGATGTTAGAAGCGTTGTCAATGAACTTGACGAAAATATAAAAGCCAAATTAACTTTAAGCGATGATATAAGAATTGTATATGGTGGGCAGTTTGAAAGTGAGGAAAAAGCATCCCGTACACTACTTTTTGCTTCCATTATTGCCTTACTGATTATTTTTGTTTTGCTTTATCAGGAGTTCAAAAGCATTCAACTTTCAGCTATCATTCTAATTAATTTACCACTGGCCTTAATAGGAGGAGTATTTGCCATTTGGCTTACGTCTGCTAATCTAAATATTCCTGCTATTATTGGTTTCATCACTCTTTTTGGGATTGCTACGCGAAATGGACTGTTATTAGTTTCCAGATATCGAAATCTGCAGGAATCGGATATGTCAATTAGGGATATTATCATTAAAGGGTCGGCTGACAGATTGAATCCAATTTTAATGACAGCATTAACAGCTGCACTGGCACTTATCCCCTTGGCGATGGCAGGAACAGAGCCTGGGAATGAAATTCAGAGTCCTATGGCTAAAGTAATACTTGGTGGTTTGATCAGTTCAACTTTTTTGAATATTTATATCATTCCAATAGTTTATTTCATTTATCATAGAAAAAAATCATAGTTATGAACTATCGTTATATCATACTGATGCTCCTGTTTTTGTTTGCACAAAAATTAGCAGCGCAAAATTCTATGGCTGATATACTTAAGCACATAGAAACAAATAATTTAAGCATACAATCGGCAAAACTTGAAAGTGAGGCAAATAGTATTCAAGCTAAAACAGGCCTGCTTCCTGAAAATCCGACTATTACCTACGGTTATTTTCCAGGGAACTCTCCTATTATGGGAGTCAAGGAATTATATACGATTAATCAATCCTTGGAATTTCCTACTAAGTATTTCAGTAAATTTAAGTTAGCTGGAACAAATCAGGAACAAAGTAAAACCAGTTTTTTGTTGGATCGCATGAATGTTTTACTGCATGCAAAAAAACTTTTATGCGACTACATATATGTGTCCCAGTCCCTTCTGATGATATCAGATCGGAAAGAAAATGCTGAGACTTTGCTGACACTTTATGAAAAGCAATTGCAGGCAGGTCAGGTTTCAATTATTGCATTCAATAAAATCCAGTCTTTGTATTTACTGCTTTATGCTAAATACGAAAAAACAAAGCAACTGCAGAATGATCTTCAATCTGAATTAAATAGCATTAATGGAGGAAAGGAACTTGATCTGGATGGATTGAAATACAATAGTGGTGAGATATCAAGTCTGGATGATTTGAAAAAACAATATCAAAGCAAGCATCCCGAATTAATGCTTATTAGCTTGAAATTAAAGTCTGCTGCCTATGATGAAAGCATCCAAAAACAAGAATGGTTGCCAGATATTTTACTGAGTTATCAATCTGAATTCGAACCTAGCGGAAACTACCAAGGCCTTCAGGCTGGCATTAGTATTCCATTGTGGCATCAATCAAAAAAAGTTCAGGCAGCCAAAGCCAATAAGTTGTATATAGGAAGTCATCTCAAAGAGAATGAAACTCGCCTGATTGACGAATTGGACAGAAAGTATACGAAAGCAGAAAGTTTGAAAGAATTAATCGATACATTAGAAAAAAGCCTAAGTACTACATCAAATCGAATGTATTTGGACAAAGCTTTGGAAAGTGGTGAGTTTTCTATTATTG
The DNA here is from genome assembly GCA_018698135.1 of Bacteroidota bacterium. Lineage (NCBI taxonomy): Bacteria > Pseudomonadati > Bacteroidota > Bacteroidota bacterium. The sequence continues at coordinate 2,175 of JABINZ010000175.1, read as the reverse complement.
ATTATATTAACGAACTGTCTTTTAATTATGAGCTTATCGATTTATATTTGGAAACACAAAGGATTTACTACAAACTTTTAGCAGAAATTTATTCTATCAATTTATAAGGAATGGTTAATTACTTGAATAACAGCTGCACTTGCTAATACAGAAAAATAGACCAATACAATAACATTACTGATATACTTTGCAGATGTTGTTGTATTGGTTGTTTGCATAATTCTTCGAATGCCAATAATAAATCCGTATAGCAATAAAAGTAAACCAATAATCAGTATCAGGAAGCTTAATAATTCGTGCTTGGGAATAACGACAATGCCATCAACAATTTGCTGAGCATACTGCTCTCCACTGAAATCTTTAAGTGAATATTGCCAATAGGGGATTCTCGAAACTGTTTTTAGTAGAGCTTTGAATATATGCGCAAAAGCAATAACTGGAAGTATATATAATGAAATTTGAGCCCATGAATCGAACAAGCTTTCTTTGCTGAAAATTTTTCTCAAATAAGCTCCAATACCCAAAAAAACAAAAGGAAGTAAAACGAAAAGGATGATCCCCTCATTTATTTTTGCAGGAAGTAAGGAGGAGATGCTTAAGGTTTGATAATATTCTGGAAGCCATAATAGTAATTCTTTGCTTTCCTTCCAGCTTGATAGAATTTCATAGACTACAAAACCTGTCAAAAGAAGTATCATTCCAAGTTCGGCACTGTTTAATCGGATACGGCTGTTATTGCTAAATGAAAATTTACTTTTTTTATATTCTATATTTTGATGAGGACAAACTTTGATGCATTGTGAGCAAAGAATGCAGTCATTATTTGTTTCAATGTATGCAGGATAGAGGTTTGAAGTACAGGACCTTCCTGCAATTTCATAATGAAGTTTTTTGCTAATACACTCTTTTGTTTTACAATTTTGGCATGTATCGCTACTTTTAATCCGGATACCAACTTTAGCCAGCAAAGCATATATTCCTAATAGTTTTCCTACCGGACAAAAATAGGAGCAAAATGCTCTTTTCTCAAATACAATAGAAACAAGAATTGATAATCCAAACAAAAAGATCATATAAAGAGCCATTCGATGAGGTAGGCGATGGATTGCCCAGTAATGGATGGCGACAATGGCAATAAATGCATAGAGGATGGTAATTATCCAACCTGATTTAATTGATTTGGGAACTTTTCGCTGAAATCCAAATTTAGCAACCACAGCAGTAACCAATTCCATAGGACAAATCGTACACCAGTGCCTTCCAAATAGTACAGCTGAAACGATAATTAGTGGCCACCAATAGGACCAAACAATTAAATTGGCAAGATTTGTATTTCGTAATTGTTTGGCAAGCGCAGAATCATCAGTTGATATACCAAATCCTATGATGACGATGAAAACAAAGAAGAGCAACGTTATAATCTGAATCCAAAATGGAAATAGCTTTTTGTGGTATAGACCGTTGAGGAATGTCATTGTTTGGATATTACTGAATGAATGATGAAAATAATATTTAAAAGCTGCCTGAACAATGGCAGCTTTTTTCTATTCAATTTTATTATTTGTTGAATTCGTGAGCGTTAGCAGCTAAACTAGCCATTGATATAATGGTCTTTGTTCCTCTTCACAACTTCCTTCCTGAAACAAATAAAATTGAGTGAAACACCCAGCACAAAAACAGTTGCAAGTTATATAAACACATCTTTATATTTTAAAAACGAGATGTATTATTAATTTCATTTACCCTTGTTATATTTGCATCTTTTAAAATAATATGTAGCACTTTTAATTGACAAATGTCAATTGTGTAAGTTGCTGGTTTATATTTGATTTATGAGTTGTTGTGATGATATTGGTTGTTTAAATTGTGATTATAAGTCTTCAATTTTTAATTCCTTAACGGAAAGCCAGCTGAAGTATATGTCTGAAAACAGATATACCGTAGATTATAAAAATGGTGAATTGATTTATAAGCAAGGTACCAAAAGCACGCATGTTATTTCCTTTGTTTCGGGTTTAGCTCAAGTCGTTCATTCTGATAATGGGAGCAATTCACTTGTCTTGAGGCTGATTAAACCCCCAGAATTTATTACAGGCTTAGGTGTGTTCTTTGATGATTTTCATCATTATAGCGTTTCAACCTTAAAACAATCGAGAGTTTGTTTTATTAATATTT
>JABINZ010000174.1 GCA_018698135.1 Bacteroidota bacterium | reverse complement strand
TATTTGTTCCAGGATACAAAAAAGTAGCCTTGCCAAATGCTGCCAAGGCTACGCAAGATAGTCTTTCATAGAAAGATCTTCTTCTTATGTAAAGATACTTTTTTCGTCTTTTACTTGGTTATTTAAACAGTACCTTTTTTAATGGAATAATATCTGCATAATCAAACCCAATTATGAAAAAGAGGTTATTTTAAAGCCTTCAGACCGTCATTCTCGCGAAAGCGGGAATCTCAAAGTTATCGATAAAGAGATTTCCATTTTCATGGGAATGACACCAGAGATAGAATTTATGACTTCCTAGACAGCCTTTTTCTGAATTATTCCTTGATCACTTTAAATCTTGCGAGTTTACCTTCTTTATTTGTAAGCTCCAAAAAGTATAATCCACTTTCACCTTCTAGTTTATAGTTTATGCTGTTTATGTTTGAATAAGCATTTGAATAGATCATTTTTCCATTAATACCCTTCTCGTTTAAGTTTGCAACTTAAATGGACAAAATATGTCGAAATTTATTAAATACTTCTTTCTAAATTTATCCATTACATCTTCATGACCTATCCCTTTTGCAGCATCAACATCATCAATCGCATCCAATATCCCTTGCCTTTGCTCTGAAGACAACAATTTCCAATCATTAATCTCTTTATCCGAATTCAGGAAATTCACCAAAATGCCATATAATTCTTCTAAACGATTCTTTTCCAATGAATCAATTTGGCGAAATATTTTGAGTTTCAATTCTGATGCTGTCATAGTTCATATTTATTCAAAGCTTCATCCAGATTGTTGAATGTGGATTTTTTGAAGTTTATATTTACAAAAATTGTTGAGATTTTGAATTCTATTCAATTTCTTTCTTCTGGAACAATATCTGCAAGACAAGAATATATTATGAAAACAACATATGTACTTGTAATGATTAGTTTGTTTTTTCTTCATGCTTGTAGTCAGGGGAATACGAATCAATCAACAAACATAAAAACTCAAATACCAGATAGTATGAAAGTAGTGAAAAGTGAATATGAATGGCAGCAACAGCTAACTCCACTTCAGTTTCAGGTTACTCGAAAATCTGGCACAGAAAGAGCTGGAACAGGCGAATACACTGACCATTTTGAAAAAGGACATTACTATTGTGTATGTTGTGATAACGAATTGTTTGAATCAGATACAAAGTTTCATAGCAGTTGTGGCTGGCCCAGTTTTTACGATAAAAGCAAATCCAATAATATTGTTGAGATTATCGACAAAAGTCATGGTATGATTCGAACTGAAGTACGTTGTGCTGTTTGTGATGCCCACTTAGGTCATATATTCAACGATGGTCCTGCTCCTACTGGATTAAGATATTGTATTAACTCAGCGGCAATTGAGTTTAAAGTTGAATAAAACTGCTTCTAAGTTGTCTCAAAAGTCCCTAATGGTGTCATTCTCGCGCTTTGCTTTGCTGAAGCTACGCGAAAGCAAGAAAGCGGGAATCTCGAATTAACTGATAGGAGATTCCCTTTTTCAAGAGAATGACGTCCAATTGGTTAGTTACTCTAAAACTTCTTCGTACATATTTTTTCAATCGAACTAGCCGTAATTATCTCATCACAATGTTGCAGATGAGTACATTCAAGGCAATCATTTACCTTTCTGCGGGCAACTCTTTGAATATTCATAAGATGTTGTACACTGATGTTATCGGTGGTAATATTCTTTCCTCCACTTCCACAAGCTAATGTTAGAGAAGGTTGTAAAGTATTGTATGTTCCTCCTAATGCACCCTGAGATGAAGGTTGATTAACCAATATTCGCCCTGCATTCATGACTGTGGCAAACTCCTTAATTTTCTCTTCATATTTTGAAAAAATACTCACCGTATGTCCCAAACCTCCCAAAACATTAATTTTTTTGCACATTTCAATTCCATCCTTGAAGCTATCTACTTCATAAAACGCCAATATAGGTGCCAATATCTCTAAAGATAAAGGATGATCCAATCCAACTTCATGCTTTTCCATTGGCGCCATCAGTAAGCTGGTATCTTCTGGAACATCAATTCCAGCTAATTTGGCAATATAGTGGGCAGACTGACCAATAACAGTTGCAGCCATCGTTTTTTGCTCTTTGTTAAAAGCAATTTTGGCAACCTTTTTTATTTCTTCTTTATTCAGAAAATAGGCATTGCGTCTTTTAAATTCAGCAATAACCTTTTTTGAATTATTTGTACTTACAATAACAGCTTGTTCGCTGGCACAAATGGTTCCGTTATCAAATGTTTTCGATAAAATGATCTGATCCACAGCAAATTTTACATCAGAAGATTTCCCTATATAAACCGGAACATTACCGGGTCCAACTCCAATAGTTGGATTTCCTGATTTATAAGCTGCTCTCACCAAACTCACTGATCCTGTGGCCAAATTAAGAGCCACACGCTTATGCGACATCATTCGCATGGTTTCTTCCGGTGTTGATCTTTTCACCCATTGAATGCAGTTCTCTGGCGCTCCAGCTGCTATTGCAGCGTCATAACAAATCTGGGCAGTTTCAATAGTACATTTTCGGGCAGCACCGTGTGGACGTATAATTATAGGATTCCTTGTTTTAAGGGCTATCAATATTTTAAAAATGGCAGTTGAAGTAGGATTGGTAATTGGTGTAATACAAAATATAGGTCCAATGGGTTGTGCAATCTCAGTCATAAAAATAGATTCACTGATCACACAACAGGTTTTTTGATCTTTGATATCTTCATACACAAAGCGAGATGCAATGATGTTTTTTTGCACCTTGTCTTTCCATTTCCCTATTCCAGTCTCCTCATGAGCCATTTTTGCCAAATGTACTCGCTTGTCAAATACCGCTTGATAAACCGCTTTTACAACAGCATCTGTTCTGAGTTGACCATATTCCCTGAATTCAGTAGCAGCTTTTTTTGCATTGCTCATTATAAGATCAATGTCCAGTCCTTTCGTTTGTATTGCTTGCATAGCGGATTGTTTTTGCTAGTCAGTTAAATCAACAGATTTGAATATTCAAATTTAACAAATTTCTAACTTCATTGTTTCATTTAAAAATGTTGATAATTGATACTTACAATCACTAATAGTAAACAGATTTTTTATCACTTTTGCTAGTCTTGTGTATGCTATAATTGACATAGAAACAACGGGTTTAAGTCCAAAACGTGAACGAATAACTGAAGTAGCCATTTTTGTTCATGATGGGCAAAGTGTGGTTGATCAATACAGTACACTGATTAATCCTGAGCGTTTAATATCTCCTGTGGTAACCAGTCTTACAGGAATCACAAATTCCATGGTGGAAGATGCTCCAAAGTTTTATGAAATTGCAAAACGAATAGTTGAAATTACTAAGGAGTGTGTTTTTGTTGCTCACAACGCCAGTTTTGATTATAATTTTATCAAAGAAGAGTTCCATAATCTGGGTTATGAATTCAACCGCAAAACATTATGTACTGTAAAATTGAGTAGGAAATTAATTCCAGGGCATCCCTCCTATAGTTTAGGTAATATTACTCAGCGCTTAGGAATTTCCATTGAAGGCAGACACCGTGCTGCTGGTGATGCATTAGCTACAGTTCAGCTATTTGAGCACTTATTGCAAATTGAAGGAAATGGCGGTGATAGTTTCTCCGAAGTATCAGCCATTGCCTTTAAGGATCTGCATCCTAAACTAAGAAAGCAAAGTATTGAAAATTTACCTGATGAAAGTGGTGTATATTATTTTTTCAATGAAAAAGAGGACTTGATATATATTGGAAAAAGTATCAATATCCGTAAAAGGGTTTTAACTCATCTCAAGTCATCAAAAGGAATAAAGGCAGCCGATATGCGTCAACAAATTGTTGAAATCAGCTGCGAAAAAACAGGTAGCGAGTTAATTGCCTTATTACTTGAATCAGCTGAAATTAAGAAACACATGCCTATTTTTAACAGGCAACAAAGGCGAAGCACCTTTACTTCGGGCATTTATTTCAAGTATGATTCGAATGGCTATATTAACTTTTATATTGATAAAAACCGTCAGGAAGACATGCCCTTATCTGCCTTTACGTCCAGAAAAAGTGCAATTTCCTTTTTGGAAATGCTAACAGAACGATTTAACATGTGTCATAAGTTAACGGGCTTGTATAGTTCTACAGGAGCATGCTTTCATTATGGAATAGGAAAATGCTTAGGTGCATGTTGTGCAGAAGAAACTACCGAAGAATACAACGAAAGAGCTGTTTTAGCTATACAGTCGTTTGAATTCAAGTACAAAAACTTTCTTTTATTGGATAAAGGACGCTCGCGGAATGAGAAATCAATAGTAAAAGTTGAAAATGGCAAATACCTAGGATTTGGCTATGTCGATATCGAGAATTTTGATGGAGATATTGAACTACTCAAAGATTGTGTTAAACCCTATGATGACAACCGCGATGTGCAAAGTATTATTAAAAACTATTTGAAAAGCAATAAAGTTGAGCAGGTGATTACTTATTAGTCATCCTTCTTTGTCCGATTAAAAATCGGACCTACAACTATTGTAGGACCGAATTGTATTCGGTCTTCAAGATTGCTAAATTCTATCAGAACTATAAAGATGAATAAAGTGATAATAAAATTACTTAAAAGAAATAAAATTGAGCAGGTGACTACTTATTAGTCTTCCTTCTTTGTCCGATTACAAATCGGACCTACAACATATGTAGGACCGAATTAAATTCGGTCTTCAAGATTGTTAAATTCTATCGGGACTTTAATGATGAAAAACGCTAAACAGTTGATTACTAATTGATGTGCTAATAAATTATCTCTAGATTCTCACTTTTGCATAGTCAATTTGAACAATTCCTATATTTTAACTATCCATTGATCCAATGTCCGATTACAAATCGGACCTACAAAACTTTAATAATCAACCTATTACAAACCAATGTAGTGTCAAATTATTTTCGATCAAAAAAAATGCAGATCGAATATCTCCAACCTGCATTGTGTTCTAAAGTTAATTATCGAATTGGCTAATTGCCGAATTAGTTAATTAGAAACTAAGTTTCTTTGCAATTTTCTTTGGAACAGAATCCTTATGAACCATTATGCACATGGTTTTATATTTTACAAAAGCTTCTGAAGCATACAGATATCCATCATACTTCCCTTTTGTTCCCCATGAATTCTTGGTTATATAATAGATGCTTCCATTCTGATCTTTAGCTATACCTGTAAAGTGCATCCCATGATCATCAGTAGTTTGATAATTATCAAATCCCAACTGACGCATTTCCTGAGTTACTTCTTTTTCTGGCCCTGGTGCATTCCAATTATACAGATAGGCTTCTTTTTCTGTTTTATTCATATCTGACCACTTGCCTTCTTCCATGCCTTCCAGCTCTTCGTAATCTCTGGCTGATGCCACAGCAATTCCGTTTGGCCATGAAAAACCTTTTTCGCTAACGTCTGTTGCCCAGGCAACTGTATAGCCTTTGTCAAAGGAATAGTTAACGATTTCCATAAGCTCATTAATAGGCACATTATATACTTGTCCCCATGCCCAGTTATCCTGAATTTCAATACCGAATTTGGTATAAAATGGATGATGTGTGTAGGATGAAATATTCACATAATCACTCATATTAAGTCCTATTACCTCATTAGCAAAAGATTTTGGATTATAGCTTTTACCTTTATAATCAAAATCATTAACCGGACCTAAATAAGCATCTAAGATGCCTTCAAAACCTGCTAACCAATAGTTTGTAAGTTTCTTGTTTTTATTTTTAATCACAGCATCAACATAAGCTTTCAATACTGCATCCATTTCACCATGAATATGATTCTTCTCTTCACCCTGAATGCCAGGATAATCACTCTCCAGCATAATGCCATATGATTCTATCATATTCAATATATCATGAAACTGACCACCGCCTGCAAAACCAACTGTTCCGTGCATACGGACATATTTTTTTGCTTTTTCGATATAGGTACAACGTACAATATACATTTCTGAAAGGTCGAATTCGCCTTTACCGAGTCTGAGTAATTCAGATTCCAAATAAGAAATTCCTGAGAAACTCCAACAGGTTCCTGAGCGGTACTGATTCTTTACAGAAGTTGCAGCAAGGTCTGTAACTGAAGTAAATACATAGCCTTTGTCATCTTGGGCAAATGCTGAACTGGTCATGAGTAGCACAAGTGCTAGTACTGCCAGTGTTTTCAATTTTGTTTTTTTCATTTGTTCTATTTAATTCTATAATTATCTATGCAATTAGTTTTTGTCAATGACTATGCCCAATTTATAATTAGCTCAATAATAGTAAAATAGATTTGTTATACTGAAATGAATGTAAAAATATTTTACTTAGGTGTACAAAAAGAAGACAGTTGGTATTAAAAAACAGATCAGTAACATTTCTCAACACATTGTTCTAGTATTTTAACTTAAACTAATACATTTGCAATGAACGTAAAAACAATCATTAGAAATCATGAAATCTATTCTCTTAGCTTTCCTTTTTACAGCAATAGTTCTCTCCTCTATTGGTCAAAACAAAAGTCAGAATTATTTTACCAATCCTTATAGAGATTATACAGCAGAAAAAAAGGTTTTTAACGGAATAAAATTCAGTGGTATCATTGCTGATGATTGGACTGCTGATAGCTGGTCAGAACTTAAAATAAGCTTTTATCGAAAGAATAATAAAATAATTGGATTTCATCCAGCTTTTAGCTTAGGTTATTTCTACAATAGTATTTATTCTGATATACCTGGTGATAGACGTATTAGCAGTGGTATATTTTTAGAAACAGGAATTTCAACTGCTTTTCATTTTTCATTTATTAACCTCCGGTTAAATAATTCAGTTAAAAAGTACTTTGATTTAGTTAACGATCGAAGATATCATGATGAGTATATTTATGTTGTTAGCATTGAACAGGGTTATTACTTCCATCGCTTTGATTTAACAGCTGAGCTTGGTTTAGGATACGATATTTTTGATCATATGTACTTTTATGGGGTGTATGCTGGTATCAATCTCGGTATACTTATTGGCAATATTAAATATGTGCTTTGATAAATTTCCCTTAACAATACTAAAAAATCAAGACGATTCCCTTTAGTGATTAGGACAAAACGCATTAATTTTCCATAATCTGTCAAAATCGAATTAATCAGTATAAAACTTCTTTTTTAACTCATTTACATCATGCTTAATCGTTGCAATTGTTTTCAGCATTTCATTCTGAGGCAATTCCGCTTCAGGCATATCAGAGCTAATGTAATTCACAAATTTCCACACCTCTTTAATCTCACTAACATGTATATCATAAGGTTCATAAAGTGGGTTTAATGAATACAAAGTAAGTTTATTCTCTTTTTCAATCAGGTTTTCAGCAACTTTGAATACGATACCATCATCCAAAGTCAAAATAATATAAGCCTGTCGGTTTCGGATCAAATACCAGTTATCGACATACTCTCCGGTAACATATGCTCCTTCAGGAATCGGGAACATCGAATCGCCACTGATCTGAAAAGAACGGTATTTCCGATCTTTTGAAAGAAACGGTAACTGAAAGGTTGGTAAGCGTTTGATGTATTCAGGATCAGCAAAGCCTGTTGCGTAACCTGCTTTTGCCTTTTCAGGAATCAGCTCAATGTTTTCCACATCTTCCTGATTGACAGTGGTTGTAAGTATGCGCAAAGTAGAACCCCGCAAATACAAATCATTTCCATTGATTACTTCTGATAACTGTCCACCAGTAAGCTTACTCAACTCAATTTTCAGCAAAGTATCTATGGATACCTTATAGAAGTTAGAAAAAGTAAGCAGAGCTGTAATGGTCGGCTGTGAGACATTGTTTTCAAGCCCGCTAAGCGTTGAACGCTTCATATTCAATTCATTGGCTACATCTTCCTGTGTAATCCTTAAACGTTTTCGTAGTAGTTTTATGTTAGCGTTAAAGTGGTTTAGCATATGATAAATTGTTAAACTGTTGTATTGTTAAATTGTTAAATACTGTCATACGTTTACATTTCGTGTAAACCTATTTTAGGACTAGACATTTCACAATCCATTCCCCTCTTGAGAGGGGTTAGGGGTGTGTTATAAATACTTTTCATAAACACAACCTAACATTCTCCTCAAACTCCTCAATATAGCCCTCAATCGACCTAATCACATTATCTATATCTCTCATTACTTCTTCATCCTCAAATCGTATAACCTTAATTCCTAGTTCATTCATCCGCTTTTCTTTCCTCTCATCTTTGACAAGCACCTCTTCAAAATGATGCGAATAGCCATCCAACTCAATCCCCAACATCAATTCATTACAGAAAAAGTCAAGGATGTAATTATCAATGGGTTTCTGTCTATGAAAATCATATCCCATTATCTGCTTGCCCTTTAAATAGCCCCAAAGTCTGATTTCACTTTGTGTACTATTGTTTCGCAGATTTCTCGCAAGCTGCTTTAGTCTTGGATTATATGGGATTATTTTTCTTCGCTTCATTATTTCGACACACCCCTTATTCCCCTCTCAGAGGGGAAATTTAAAAATAGTTTCAAGTTCTGCATGTTTTTGATTATATTACAATCATTATTTTGATTAAATTATAATCAAAGATAGATTAGAGTATTTAAACAAACAAATTTTCTTTTGCATTTATATATGGATAGCGGAAAACGAACAGTAGTGCACCTGGATTTGGATACATTTTTTGTATCCGTGGAGCGGCTGCAAAACAGCAGTTTGCTAGGGAAGCCTATCATCATAGGTGGAACTTCCGATCGTGGCGTAGTATCCAGTTGTAGCTATGAGGCGCGTCAATATGGAGTGCATTCGGCTATGCCCATGAAAATGGCACGTAATCTTTGTTCTGATGCCATTGTCATCAGGGGTGATATGGATCAATACAGCAAATACTCCCGTATGGTTACGGATGTTATCAAAGAAAGAGCTCCCGTTTATGAAAAAGCATCTATCGATGAACATTACCTCGATATTACGGGTATGGACAGGTTTTTCGGTTGCATGAGCTGGGCACACGAGCTTCGCCAAAAAATTATCAGCGAAACAGGCCTGCCTATCTCCTATGGTTTATCGGTGAATAAAACCGTAGCTAAAATTGCCACAGGCGAAGCCAAACCCAATGGAGAAAAGGAAGTAAACCTGACCAATGTAAAACCATTCCTCTACCCTTTGTCGATTCGTAAAATCCCGATGATTGGCAAGAAAACCTATCAGCTGCTTCGCTCGATGGGTATTGTACGCATAGAAACCCTGAGCAACATCCCGAAGGAAATGGTGCAAAATGTTATGGGGAAAAACGGGCTTGCCATTTGGAAAAAAGCCAATGGCATCGATCATACACCCGTACAAAACTACCACGAGCAAAAATCCATGAGTACTGAGCGCACCTTCGACAGGGATACTATTGATATTGTAAAACTGAACCGACTAATTGCCATTATGGTTGAAAAACTGGCTTTTGAGCTTAGAAAACAAGAAAAGCTCACTTCCTGCCTAACGGTGAAAATTCGGTATTCCAACTTCGATACGCATACATTACAAAAGCGTATTGCCTATACTTCCTACGATCATCACCTGATAGAAATAGCACGCGAATTATTTAAAAAACTGTACAACCGCAGAATGCTCATTCGGCTTATTGGAGTAAAATTCAGTGAGTTGGTTTATGGCGGACAGCAGTTAAACATTTTTAACGATAAGCCCCAACTAATTGACCTCTACCAAACCATGGATGGAATACGAGAAAAACACGGTTCCAAGTCTATACGTAGAGCCATTGGGCTAAATGAACGATTTAAAGTAGAGAAGAGTGAATAAAACAAATTGCAGGCTACAAGTTGCAAGTGACCAGTAACGAGTAGCAAGAACAGATCATTAACAATTTAAACATAAATAACATGGAAAACAGATTTAAGAATAACCACGAACTTCAATCATTAGTAAATGCATTAGGACTCGTAGAAGCCCGCAGAAAAGAAGAAATTGATGAATACCAATTCCCTTTCATGGCCAGAAATTCAGAAATAGTGCAATTATCGTTTTTGCAGTAAAAAACTTCGTGGTTCTTTGAGGCTTAGTGTCTTCGTGGCAAAAGAATAATTGAATACCAGAACGATCCTTCACTTCGTTTCAGATGACAAAGCAATTGAATAATGAATTAAGAACCAAAAACTTGTACCTAAACTGCCATTCATACTATAGTTTGCGCTATGGAACCTTGTCAATTGATACTTTACTAAGTGAGTCGTTAAAATTTAATTTGCAATCACTTACGCTTACAGATATTAACAACTCCATGGGTATTCCTGAGTTTGTAAAGAAATGCAAAGAACATGGAATTAAACCCATTGCAGGAATCGAATTCAGGGATGATAAAAACCAGTTATTATTCATCGGAATTGCCAGAAACAACCTGGGCTTCAGGGAACTGAATGAATTCCTGAGTAAATACAATCTGGCCAAAAGAAAACTCCCTGCAAAAGCACCCGACTTCAATCATGTATACATCATTTATCCTTTTAATAAAAAACAACTAAAACTTAAAGAGTATGAATTTATAGGTATACGCCCTGCTGAGCTCAACAAGCTAATTTCAAGCTCTTACAGTCATAACCAAGAAAAATTGGTGGCCTTGCATTCGGTTACCTTCTCTGAAGAGTTTAACTATGAGATGCACCGAAACCTCAGATCCATTGATAACAATATCCTGCTCAGCCAACTGACTGCTGAACAACTTGCAGGAAAAGATGAGTATATGCTTCCTTTAGGCAGGCTTTTGAGCTTTTATGAGTATTATCCGCAGATCATCCAAAACACCCTTAAAATAAGCGAAAATTGTAGCATTGACTTTGAGTTCTACAAGCATAAAAACAAGAAAACATTCACTGGAGACCGTTATGATGACAAGATTTTGCTTGAAAAACTGGCATCAGATGGATTTGAATATCGCTATGGCAAGAACAACAGAATTGCCAGAGAACGTGTCAAACACGAATTGGAGATAATTGATAACTTGGGATTCTCAGCTTATTTCCTCATTACCTGGGATGTAGTCCGCTATTCTATGAGTAGAGGTTTTTATCATGTTGGTCGTGGTAGCGGGGCAAATTCATTGGTTGCTTACTGTCTGAAAATTACAGATGTTGATCCCATTGAGTTAGACCTTTACTTCGAACGTTTTCTCAACCCAAAGCGAAGCAGTCCACCCGACTTTGATATTGATTATTCCTGGAAAGATCGTGACGAGGTAATCGACTATGTGTTTAAACGCTATGGAAAAGAACATACCGCTCTTTTAGGAGCAACATCCACTTTTAAGGGGCGCTCTACCCTACGCGAACTTGGCAAAGTGTATGGACTTCCGAAAGCTGAAATCGATGATTTGGTCCATCATCCCGAAAAAGGAATCAACAACAACCATATTACCCACAAAATCGTTGAAATGGGGCGAAAAATGTCGGACTTTCCTAATATTCGCTCCATTCATGCCGGAGGGATACTCATTTCGGAAGATCCGATTTTCAACTACACCGCATTGGATATGCCTCCAAAAGGCTTCCCGACTACCCAGTGGGACATGTATGTAGCAGAAGATCTGGGATTTGAAAAGCTTGACATCCTGAGCCAGCGCGGAATTGGCCACATCAACGAAAGTGTAGAAATCATCCTCAAAAACAAGGGTGTTAAAGTAGATGTGCACCAAGTTGAAAAGTTTAAACAGGATCCCCAAGTGAAGCATCAACTCAAAAATGCTGAAACCACTGGTTGCTTCTACATAGAAAGCCCTGCCATGCGTGGATTGCTACGCAAACTCAAATGCGACAATTATATCAGTCTGGTGGCTGCAAGCTCCATTGTGCGTCCCGGAGTGGCTAAATCGGGTATGATGCGCGAATACATATACCGCTTCCACCATCCTGATAAATTCGACTACATCCACCCTGTGATGGAAGAACAATTACAGGAGACTTATGGCGTGATGGTATATCAGGAAGATGTATTGAAAGTTTGTCATCATTTTGCCGGACTGGATTTAGCCGATTCAGATGTGCTACGCAGGGCCATGAGTGGAAAAAATCGAGGCAAAGCAGAGTTTCAGCGCATAGTCGAGAAATTTTTCAAAAACTGCAAAGAAAGAGGCTATCCAGATAAAATCACCAATGAAGTATGGCGACAAGTCGAATCTTTTGGAGGCTATTCCTTCTCAAAAGCACATTCGGCCTCATTTGCTGTAGAAAGTTTCCAGAGTTTATACCTCAAAGCGCATTACCCAAAGGAGTTTATGGTGGCTGTTATCAATAACTTTGGCGGATTCTATCGCACATGGGTGTATGTGAACGAAGCCAAGCGCGAAGGAGCAACAATTGAGGTTCCTTGTGTCAATAACAGTAACTACCTCACAAGTATTCAAGGCGATATAATCTATTTAGGGTTTATCCATATTGCTAATCTGGAGAGAAAAGTAGCAAAAAACATTGAACATGCACGTGAATTGGGCGGTAACTTCAAAAACCTGCAGGATTTTACCGAACGATTGCCTGTTTCACTCGAACAGCTTATTATTCTCATTCGTATCAATGCCTTTCGTTTTACAGGAAAAGACAAAATTGCCTTGCTTTGGGAAGCACATATGCTATTGGGAAAAAAGATGGATACTGTTCAGCAGGACAAGCTTTTTTATCTGCCGGTAAAGAAATTTGAGTTGCCTCAGTTAGAACATAACCAACTTGAAGATGTGTATGATGAGATTGAATTATTGGGTTTTCCGGTCACTCTCTCCTATTTTGAAATGCTCAAAACAAGCTTCAGAGGGGCATTAGGTGCACGAGAGATGGATAAACATATTGGCAAACATGTGCGCATGGTTGGGCATTTAGCAACCATCAAATATGTTAAAACAGTTAAAAAGGAAATGATGCACTTCGGGACTTTTGTCGATCAGTATGGAGAATT
>JABINZ010000173.1 GCA_018698135.1 Bacteroidota bacterium | reverse complement strand
TAGACCCTATTTCACCATTTCTTCAACAATGGGTCTGAGAATTAATTAATCAAAAATAAGAAATTGTTATTTCTCATTTAAATTCTGTTCAAGATAATTACAAAAAAAAAGATTTAACTTTCTAGATAGCAGCTACTAGCTAAAACAAAAACAGCTGTTAACAAATTAATTAACAGCTGTTTTAATAATTTAATTTTTGATGATTTAAATAAACTTCATTGTTCTTTCAATAAAGTCATTCAAATCCTTTCCTTTAAGAATATTTTTAGATAAACGGGCTAAATCAACCAATTGACCAACAATTTTTATTTTCTCATCTTCTTCAGCAGTATCAACAATTTTCTTGGCTAAGCTATGATTGGAATTAACAACCAGATTATACATACTGGGCATTGCACCCATGCCAGGCATACCTCCACCTAACTTCGACATTTCACCCATTCTGCGCATAAACTCATCTTCAGTGATAACCACGGCTGCATCATCAGGAGAATGTGGTTCTGCTTTAACTATGATTTTATCATCATTGACCACACTTTTGAAAAGTTCTATAATCGAATCCTGATTTTCTTTTGACAGTACAGATTCCTTCTCTTCTCCTTTATCAATTAACTCATCTACCGAACCAGCATCAATTCTCTTGATTCTTGTTTTTTCCAACTTCTGTTCCAATAAGTTTAAGAAATGCGCATCAATCACTTCATTCATATAAAGTACATTGAATTCTCTTTTTCTGGCGGCTTCCATATAAGTATATTGCTCATCTTTATCAGAAGCATACAACCAAACCTGATCTTTATCTTTATTCTCTTGATTTACCTTTACCAGTTCTTTATATTCCTCAATGGTGTAGAATTTTTCATCAACATCCTGAAGTAGAAAGAAATTGGTTGATTTCTCATAGAATTTATCTTCGGTTAACATACCGTATTTCACAAAAACATCAATATCATTCCATTTTGTCTCGAACTCTTTTCTATCTTTTTTAAAGAGATCGAACAATTTATCAGCTACTTTTCTTATGACATAAGAGCTAATTTTCTTCACATTGCCATCGGCTTGCAAAGCGCTTCTGGAAACATTCAGTGGAATGTCAGGTGAATCGATAACTCCGTGAAGAAGTGTCAAAAATTCAGGAACAATTTCTCCAACTGAATCGGTCACATATACTTGGTTGGAGAATAATTTGATCTTATTCTTTTGCAATTCCATATTGGTTGCCACCTTGGGGAAATACAAAATACCCGTTAAGTTAAACGGATAATCAACATTCAGATGAATCCAAAATAAAGGAGCCTGAGAATATGGATATAGTTCCTCATATAAAGATTTGTAATCTTCGTCAGTTAAATCCTGAGGTTGTTTAGTCCATATAGGATCAGTATTATTTATAATTCTTGGCTTCTCAACCTCTTTTTCAATTTCTTTACCTTCTTTGTCTTTTACACCAGTTTTCTGGCTGATTTTTTCTTTGCCAAAAACAATTTCGAAAGGCATAAATGGACAATACTTATTTAATAATTCCAGTATTCTGCTTTCCTCCAAAAACTCTTCCGAATCTTCTGCAATGTGCAGGGTAATAATTGTACCTCTTGTTTTCTTTTTAGAAACTGTTGTTTTATAATCAACACTTCCTTCGCATTCCCATTTAACTGCTTCTGCATCGCTTAAGTAAGATTTGGTTTGAAACTCAACTTTGTTCGCAACCATAAATGCAGAATAAAAGCCAAGTCCAAAATGTCCGATTATCAGGTTTTTTTCATCTGAACTTTCATACTTCTTCACAAACTCCTCGGCACTTGAAAATGCAATCTGATTGATATATTGCTCAACTTCCTTCTCGGTCATACCAATTCCATTGTCCGAAATTGTTAAGGTTTTCTTTTTATTGTCAACTTTTACCTCAATCTGAAGTTTACCCAATTCACCTGTGTAATCTCCTTTAGCTGCCATTACCTGAATTTTGCGCATGGCATCAGTAGCATTTGAAATAAGTTCCCTAAGGAATATTTCATGATCTGTGTACAGAAATTTCTTGATTATTGGGAAAATGTCTTTTGTATCTACATTAAGATTTCCTTTCTTCATTGTTCTTTTTTTTCTTTTTTTAATTCAGCAGGTATTCTGCCTGCCATGAACGCTTTTGGCAAATACCCTGCCGCCAAAAAAGAATGAAATTTTGACAGTATGCTAAAATAATTGAATGAAATTTAATAGGAATTTGAAATTCTTTCTCCAAATATGGAAGTTCCAATTCGCACCATGGTGCTGCCTTCTTCGATGGCAATTTTATAATCGTCAGACATGCCCATTGACAATTCTTTAAATTCAGCTTGCCCTGTAAAGAATTGAGCTTTTAACTTTTCAAAAACAGCTTTTAAGTAATTGAACTCATCTCTAACCTGATTTTCATCAGGCGTAAAAGTAGCCATGCCCATTAAGCCAATAATGCGTGCATGGGTAAAATCAGCAATTAATGGGTTTCCCAAGAGCTCTTCAATTTCACTTTCATCAAAACCAAATTTACTATCCTCTTCGGCAATATGAACCTGCAATAAACAATTGATAACTCTATTATTTTTCAATCCTTCTTTATGGATAGTTTGCAATAAACTGAAACTGTCAACAGCATGTATTAAATCGATAAAAGGGGCAATATACTTTACTTTATTGCTTTGCAAATGACCAATCATATGCCATTCAATTGGGTGTTCTTTAAACTTTTCGTATCGGTCACAAAGTGCTTGCACATAGTTTTCACCTAATATATTATGGCCAAGTTCAAGTATGGATGCCACTTTTTCATCAGGTTGACGTTTCGAAACAGCAATTAGTTTTACGGCTTCGCCTAATTCTGATTTAATATTCAATAAATTATCCTGATTAATCATTAGTAGCGATTTAAATTTGTGCAACACTTCAGTTGCAAAGTTCTTCTTTATTTTGCACATTAAAACTGGAAATAGCTAATTTTTCGTGTCATGAGTAAATTAAATAATTACCTGTTGATTTTTTCATTACTATTCATAATTTCCTGTGGAGGCAAAAAGAATGAAAAAATTCCGGATGATGTAATTCCTGAAAAAGATATGGTTGGAATTTTAATTGATATTCATTTGGCTGAAGCTGGAGTTTCTTTTTCACGACTTGAAAGAGATTCATTTGATTATTATCTGAGTAATTATTATTTCGATATTTTCAGAAAACATCATATTACAAAAGACGAATTTGACTTTAGTATGAATTTCTATTTGGATAATCCCAATATTCTTCAAGCAGTTTATGAAATCGTGAATGATAGTTTAAATAGCTTGCAACTGATCCAGCCTGAATAATTAATCTCTGTTACCTAAAAATATCATAAGATAATACACAAGAGTTGCAAGAGAACCAATAGCAGCAACCACATAAGTCATAGCAGCCCACTTCAGTCCATCTTTCACAGCTATTTGTTCATTGTTCGTTGTTATATTAGCCGTTTGAAGCCATAAACGTGCTCGACTGCTTGCATCAAATTCAACTGGAAGAGTTATAAAGCTAAATAAAGTTGACAATGCAAATAAAACAATACCTGCCAGCATCAATTGAGGAAAAGTGTTAACAACAAGGATCCCTGCCAAAATGACCCATGTAATTATTCTTGAGCTGAAACTAACAATGGGAACTAAAGCTGATCGAAACCGCAGAAAACTATAGGAAGTTGCATGTTGTACAGCATGTCCACATTCATGAGCAGCAATAGCAGCAGATGCAACACTTCTCCCATTATAAACTTGTTTACTCAGGCTAATTGTTTTTGTTTGTGGATTATAGTGATCAGACAATATACCTGCAGCCACTTTTATTTGCACATCATAAATTCCGTGATCAGCCAACATTTGATTAGCTATTTCTCTACCACTCAAACCTTTATACAGCTCTAATTTACTGTATTTCTTTATCTTAGACTTGAATCTTGAACTAACGATCCAACTTGGAACCATGACTATTATCAACAGTATTATGTAGAAACTCATTTCTTTTTTTTGCCAGTTTTGCAAATTCTATGCAAAGTTTGTGGTTGTGTAAATTAGTAAGCTTTCAACAAATTTGTAACCTAATAGTAAAATGTGTTATATTTGCATAGAATATTAAAGTATTCGATTGCCCTGCAATTTCCCAATATATATTCGAAATAAATCACAACAAGAATACATACCTCATTTAAGTAATTGAAAATTATCTAATTAATTATTAATGTATACAATTGAGCAACTTAATTTCCTTAAGAAAGCTGATCTTAACGAAATTGCAAAAGAAGTAGGTGTAACCTATTATACCCGAATGAAGAAGGAAGAATTGATTGAAAAGATTCTGGCCAAGAAAACGGGTGCTGAAACAAAAGATGAAAAGAAAGCTGTTGAACCTGAAACCAAAGAGGTTCAAAAGACAGAAGGTAAAAATGAAGAACCTTCAAAAGAGGAACTCATTAATTCATTTGTAAAGGAAGAAGCTGCGCAAACCAGAGAGCCTAAACCTGCCAAAGAGATAATCAAGAAAGAGGAACCAAAAAAAATCCAGCATGAACCGAAAGGGCAAGATGATCGTCCAAACAGAGGCCGTGCTAAAGTTTGGCAAAAACCTCCTCAAAATGGATTTAATCTGGAAGGTGTGATTCATAATGACGGTGTACTTGAAATACTACAAGAAGGATATGGATTTCTTCGGTCACCAGATTTTGATTATATGTCTTCTCCAGATGACATTTATGTGTCGCCATCTCAAATAAAACTTTTCAGCTTAAAGACAGGTGATACTATAAAGGGCAGTATTCGTCCTCCAAAGGAAGGAGAAAAATATTTTGCATTAATTCGATTAGAAAGTGTGAATGGACAGGAACCTCATAAAATCAGAGATAGAATTCCTTTTGAGCATTTAACTCCGCTTTTTCCAAATAAGAAATTCAATATCACTGAAAAATCCAATCTGTTAACAACTCGCATTATTGACTTGTTTAGTCCAATTGGCAAAGGGCAACGTGGTTTAATTGTTTCTCAACCAAAATCTGGAAAAACAGTATTATTGCAGGAAATAGCCAATGCCATTGCAAAAAATCATCCTGAGGTATACATGATTATTCTTTTGGTTGATGAACGTCCTGAGGAAGTTACTGATATGGCAAGAAATGTAAATGCCGAAGTCATATCATCCACTTTTGATGAACCAGCTGATAAGCATGTTAAAATTGCAAACATTGTTTTAGAAAAAGCAAAACGGATGGTCGAATCCGGTAACGATGTGGTGATTCTATTGGATTCAATCACACGATTGGCACGTGCATACAATACCGTTTCTCCTGCTTCTGGAAAAGTATTAACAGGAGGAGTTGATTCTAATGCACTACACAAACCAAAAAGATTCTTTGGTGCGGCACGTAATGTTGAAGGCGGTGGAAGTTTAACCATATTAGCTACAGCATTAATTGATACAGGTTCTCGTATGGATGAGGTTATTTTTGAAGAGTTTAAAGGTACCGGTAATATGGAATTACAGCTCGACAGACGCTTGGCAAATAAAAGGATTTATCCTGCCATTGATGTTCCTTCATCAAGTACCAGACGCGAAGAACTAATTATTGATAAGGCATTACTTCAACGTATATGGATTCTACGAAAATATTTGTCCGATATGAATCCTGAAGAAGCTATGCTGTTTTTACAGGACAGAATGAAAAACACCAGATCGAACGAAGAATTTCTGGTTGCAATGAATAGCTAAAATTCGATGTGAAAAACAAAAATTACATTTAAGTGGAAAAAAAATCAAAGAAAATAATCGTTCTCTCCAGTGGCCACCGTGTAAAAGATGAAGCAAAAATTCTGACTGCAATGTTTGAAGAAGGAATGACTCATCTTCACTTACGTAAACATGGATACCCTCGTCATAAAATAGAAGAGCTCCTCAATAGTATTCCTGAAAAATATCACCAACAGATTATATTGCATTCGCATCTTGAATTTGCAAATAAGTTTAATATTGGTGGTATCCATATCACACGTAAGAAAAGAAAAAACTGGTTATTTCTTTTTTTTACTGTCAGCAAATTCAAGAAAAAACCGGGTTTCATTTTAACCACATCTTATCATAGTACACGTAAAATTGAAAATGCCCCTAAATATTATTCTTATTTTCTGCTGAATTCTTTATTTGGAAGTATTCACAAGGGTGGGCGTCATGCCTATAAGGAACCTGATAAGTTAAAAGAGTTTTTAAGAGCAACAAACAGAGATATAGTTGCCTTGGGAGGAATTGATTTGATCAATATTAAATCAGTTACTGAAATTGGATTCAGAGCTGTTGGGTTACATGGCGGTATATGGGGATTTGATAATCCGCTGGAAAAGTTCAAAGATTTGCGAGACGCCTATTTATCCAATTAACAACTCTATACATACAGCCTGATCTCATGATTAGGCTTTTTTTTTCCCATTTATTTCAGTGAATGTTTCAATCATCATATTTAGAAGCATTATTTGATTTTTCTTCTCGATTCCTTAACATTACTTAAAATAATATGTAGGTTTGCAGCACGTTTTTGGGGTGCTCAAAATTACGAGCTGAGATCACACTCATTGAACCTGACCCAGGTAATGCTGGCGCAGGGAAAGATGGATAAGCGTTTCAATTCAGTTTTACCAGCATCCGATTTGTTTAACTTAAGTTTCTAATTATGAAAACATTATCGGGTATTTTATTAGCAGTTCTGCTACCAGTATTAGCTTTTTCTCAATTCAATATGAAAGGTAAAGTAATTGATGCTCAATCAAAACAAATTTTGATTGGTGCAAGTGTCATTATTCAAAACACTTACAGTGGGATGCAAACTAATCAAAGTGGATATTTTGAATTTAGCGATTTAAAAAAGGGAACTTATGTTCTTGAATTTGGTTACATCGGCTACAACAAATTTGAGAAACAAGTTCAATTAAACAAGAATGAAGAATTTATTATCGAATTACAGCCCTCTCCTATTATGCAGGAAGAAGTTATTATTCAGGCTAGCAAGGCAGATGAAAATACACCAGGAACTTTTCAGAATCTTGAGAAAGCAGATATAGAAAGCATTAATCTCGGAAAGGATTTACCGATGTTACTCGACCTGACACCTTCCGTAGTAAGTACATCAGATGCAGGTGCCGGAGTTGGTTACACCAATTTATGGATAAGGGGTACTGATATGCAACGCATTAACGTAACCATTAATGGGATTCCATTTAATGATGCTGAATCGCACAGTGTATACTTTGTTGACTTGCCGGATTTAGCCAGCTCCACCAATAGCATACAAATTCAGCGTGGCGTAGGTACATCTACCAATGGTGCTGCAGCATTTGGAGCCAGTATAAATATTCAGACCAATGGAATACGGGACAAAGCTTATGCTGATCTGAATAATTCGTTTGGCTCATTTAATACCCGAAAGCACAGTTTATCAGCAGGTACAGGATTAATCAATAATAAATGGTCATTCGATGCTCGCTTATCAAAAATAAGCTCGGATGGTTATATCGATCGGGCAACATCTGATCTACAATCATACCATGTTTCAGGAGCCTGGTATGGTAAAAACAGCTTACTGAAAATTAATATCATGTCAGGCTTAGAAGAAACCTATCAGGCTTGGTATGGAGTCCCAAAAGACTTACTTGAAACAAATCGCACATTTAATCCATATACCTACGAAAATGAAGTGGATCATTACCAACAAGATCATTATCAGATCCATTATTCAGGAACTATTGGCAAAACCCTAAGCTATAATACTGCTCTTCATTATACAAGAGGTTATGGCTACTATGAACAATATAAAAATGATAGAGACTTTGATAAATATGGCTTAGAAACTATTCAGTTGAATGATACGCTCATGAAAATAGGTAATGAAAATTACATTTTCCCGGATAGTACAATTTACTCAACTGATCTGATTCAACGTAAATGGCTCGACAACCATTTCTATGGTTTGCTGGCTTCGATCAAATACGATAATCACAAGAAACTAAATGCCATCCTTAGCACAGGCTGGAATCGATATGATGGTGATCATTATGGAAATATTATCTGGGCACAATTTGCCAGTAATGGAGCCAAAGATCATCAGTGGTATTTCAATTCAGGTTTAAAAACTGATTTTAATGTCTTTGCCAAAGCAAACTATCAACTAACAAATAAACTATTCCTTTATGGAGATATCCAACTCCGATCCATCCATTATTCTATCGAAGGAAATCATGATGATTTACGTGATTTAGGGATGGAGAAACAATATGTTTTCCTGAATCCAAAAGCTGGTTTTTTATATAAATACAATGCAAAACATCAATCCTATTTTGCTTTTGCAGTGGCCAACCGCGAGCCCAATCGTTCCAACTTTCGAGATGCTGATGTAGGACAATTACCTTTAGCTGAAAAACTCACTGATTTTGAACTGGGTCATAAATACCATAACAACAAATTACAATTTGAAGCCAATGCCTATTTCATGAATTATATGAACCAATTGGTACTAACAGGTGAAATCAATAATGTTGGTGATCCTATCATGACCAATGTCGACCAAAGCTACAGAGCAGGTTTGGAGTTTGTGTCAAATATTAAATTCAATAAAAAGCTGAGTTGGACAGCCAACTTAACCTTAAGCCAAAATAGGATTATTGATTTCAAAGAATATGTTGACAACTGGAGCTATTGGGATGATCCGGCCAATGAACTATTTCAATACGAAAAAGAACTAGGTACCACCGATATTGCTTTTTCTCCAAATATCATTGCATCAAGTATTTTCAATTATAAGCCCATAAAAGGACTTTCACTTGGTTTACAAACAAAATATGTAGGCAAACAGTTTATCGATAACACCTCTAATGATGAAAGGTCTTTAGATGCTTACGTTATCAACAATGTACTGATTTCGTATGAGTTGCCTCTTAAATCTGTTAAGAAAGTTCAATTTCAACTTCACTTAAATAATATCTTGAACGAAAAGTATGAAAGCAATGCTTGGGTATACAGATATTATTATGGAGGCGATCATTATGAAGATTATGGTTATTTCCCTCAAGCAGGATTTAATTTCCTGACAGGAGTAAATATTAGCTTCTAAGATAAATCAAAATTTTTATTATATATCGAATACAAATTCTGAAATTTGGGCTATTCTCAAAATTCTGAATTTGTATTATGGTAAAGAAAAAAGAAGTCAGTCAACGCTTTGTTGGTCAATATAAACTGGAATGCCCTGTTTGCAATCATGATAGTTTCTGGACACGTGAAACCCTGATGAACACGCCTGGCATGACCATCTTAGGTCTGGATTGGGCAAACAAAACAGCAACTAATTATGTTTGCGATAATTGCGGTTATATTCTGTGGTTTGCAAAATAATAAAAATGAAAACAGAAGCCTATAAAAATCAAATAGATTGGTTGCTAACAGGAGATCCTGCTATTGTTTATCAAACAAAAAGAGATCTGCTACATGCTGATTCACAAGAGTTGATACTTGATCAGGATAAAATTCTTACTGAAGGCTGGGGGAAAAGACTTCTGGAAAAGCAGGAAGAGAATGGCACCTGGAAAAATACACTGTATTCCCCCAAATTTCAATCTACTTTTTATTCGCTATTATTACTTAAAAATTTAAGAGCACCACT
>JABINZ010000172.1 GCA_018698135.1 Bacteroidota bacterium | reverse complement strand
TAGAAATCAAGTACATATACAGGGGGTGCTTTTTGAAAATCATCAATTATAATCCTTTTTTATCTTGATTTAGACATTCTTATCGTTCTGAAATTTATTTAGGACAGGATTGATATCAAATATAAGTCTGTAATTTACTTTATCCCCAAAAACTTATGATTTTGAAGGCTCAACCGCCAGCTTGGATTAATCTTAATAAACTCAAGGATGCTTGGAAGACTTTGTTTGAGCTGCTTCCACTGAGGTTGAAGAAATAAATGACAATCAGCATTTACTTTTTCTGATTCTTGTTGAGCAAAGGCAAGATCAGTAGAGTCGTTGACCACAATTTTTAATTCATTGGCTTTGTGATAAA
Organism: Bacteroidota bacterium; assembly: GCA_018698135.1. Classification (NCBI taxonomy): domain Bacteria; kingdom Pseudomonadati; phylum Bacteroidota; species Bacteroidota bacterium. The sequence continues at coordinate 7,032 of JABINZ010000172.1, read as the reverse complement.
CATCTTGATGGGGAAGGTGTACCTTCTTTGGAGAAAGACTCAGCCAGTCGAATTTGGAAAAGATAGGATAGGCGCCTGAAGTTTCGATATGAATCTTTTTTCCTTGGTTTACCAACGCATTGGTAAGTTTTGATAAATCATAAATTAGGGGTTCTCCACCTGTAATAACCACCAAATCAAGTTTTGATTCGATAGACTGTGCAACAATATCATCAATAAACATCAAGTCCGATTCTTCCATCGACCAGGCATCTTTGCTATCGCACCAAATGCATCCAATATCGCAACCGGCAAAGCGAATAAAAAAAGCTGCTTTTCCATGGTGAAATCCTTCTCCCTGAACAGAGGTGAAAATTTCATTCACAGGAATCTGATTCTCAGGAATCTCTAATTTATTAAGTAATTTACCTGACTCTGCCGACATATTACATCCTCCTTTTTTGTGCTGCTATCAGTGTGTTTTGGAGCAATGACGCAATAGTCATGGCACCTACACCTCCCGGAACAGGAGTAATATAAGAGCATTTAGAAGCTACATGTTCGAAATCCACATCACCTACTAATTTATATCCTTTTGCACTACCTGGATCATCCACATCGTTTATACCAACATCAATAACAATAGCTCCTTGTTTAACCATATCTTTGGTCACATAATAGGCTTTGCCAATGGCAGCAATTAGTATGTCGGCTGTTTGACAAATTTCTTTCACATTCTTCGTGCGGCTATGCACCAATGTTACTGTACAATCACCGGGATAGTTCTTGCGACCCATTAAAATACTCATGGGCATACCTACAATATTACTTCGGCCAATAACTACACAATGCTTACCAGATGTTTCTAATTGGTAAGCTTTTAATATTTCTAATATACCACTGGGTGTTGCGGGTAACAAGGCATCCAGATTTTTTGCCATCCGTCCAATGTTGATGGGATGAAAACCATCCACATCTTTCTCGGGACTGATTGCTTCTATAACTTTGTTTTCCGAAATATGACTTGGCAGGGGAAGCTGAACGATAAAACCATCAATCTCATCATCCGTATTTAATTCCTCAATTTTCTCCAATAACTCTTCTTCTGAAACGTCAGTATTATATGTAAACAAACTGGATTCGAATCCAATGCGTTCACAGGACTTCATTTTTCCCCTAACATAAGATTGACTTGCCCGATCTTCACCAACTAAAATAGCGGATAAATGAGGTGGACGAATTCCAGCTGAAGTGAGCTTTTCTACTTCCAATGCAAGACTGTCTTTTATCTTATCTGATAAAGCTTTTCCATCCAATAATACCATAGCAATTTTTTAACATGATTTAAGGATATTTCTAAAAACATTTTTTTATTGACTCACCCTATCCTCTCTATATATAGTAGAGGGTTAATGGAGTTTTTAGAGCTCCCTTCAACTTGTAGACAAATTTAGTAGATAAATAAAGCTCAGCAAATAAATTATAAGGCTATTCGTCCAAATTATTGAGTTCTTGAAGAATGAGCTCTGAAGCATAGTTTACCCAAGTTTTAAAAGCAGGATTAGCTTTGTAACGATCTGCAAAATGAACCAATTCGTGTAAGTCAAAAAAGTTGGACATTATGCCAGCTCCAGCAGCTTTTGCCTGCACTGCATTGATCAATTGTTCAGGATGATTATGCACTGGAACCATTAATACGGGTTTGCCAAGATACATGGCTTCACAGATACTTTCATAACCAGCTGTTGTTGCCAAGCCTTTACATGTGGCCAAATATTTTATGTATTTATCAGCATTAAGCTTATGAAATGTCAGGTTCTTACTGTGTATGTATTCTTCTTCAACATCCTCTTTATCCCAAAAACAATGAATTTCCTGATCAGGGTGATTTTCGTGCCAGAGGATTATTTGATCAGCATATCCCGGATTTAAGAGATAAACCAACAAGTGCTCTTTATTTTCCGTTTTTAACGATTTAATTTGATTCCTGATTAAGGGTGGAATCACAAACAATTTATCCCAACTCAAATTTTCCCACTGTATAAAATTTATAGCCAGATTTTTCTTCGATCCCATGGTTGTCAAGGAATTGACAGTCTCCAATGAAAACTTATTAAAACGTGACATTTTAGGGTAAAAGAAACGGAAATGAGGATATATATATTGGTGGGCAATAGAAACAATTGGCGCTTTTGGTCTGTAAAACAAAAACCAAAACCCACACAAAATTTCATGAAAATTAATGATTAAATCAATGTCTTTTTGATTGATCAACTTATCAATTTTCTTTAGTTGCTTTAGAAAAAGAGGGGTTTGTAAAATATTATGAATCAGAGAATAGCCTAGTCTGACTGATTTCTTGTTTTTGTCTTTTACGAGGTTAGGACTTTGATAGGTTGTTAGTATATCCTGATAATGATTAACAAAAAAAGGGGGGAGTTTTCGCTGTGCGTTTGTTCCTGCTAAAACAATGCTGATTTCATGTCCGGCTGTTTCCAGTATCTCTTGTAAAGAAATAGCTTGTGTCAGGTGACCACGACCTTCTCCTTGAACAATAAAAGCGATCTTCAATTTTTGATTTTTAATTTTTTCAAATATCCTGTTTTCAAATCTTTATTGTAAAGTTTTTGAAAAATAATTCCAAAGAACTTGAGGCACTCCCAACTTTAGGCACTCTAGTCACTTATAACTCTAGGCACTTCCACTCCTTTGTCTTACTGCCTCATAAAAAACAACACCAGCAGAAACAGATACATTCAACGAATCCAAACCTCTACCAGGTATTTTAATCATATAATCGCTTTTCTGTAAAATACTTTGACTAATACCAGTATCTTCAGCTCCTAATACAATGCAGCTGGGCAGACTAAAATCAACCTGTCCGATTAAGTCGTCTGCTTTTTCGGTGGCTGCTAAAATTTGTAAACCACTATTTTTTAAAAAGGATATTGTATCTGTCAAATCATTTACCCTACACACATTAATTTTAAGCAGTGCACCAGCTGATGTTTTGATAGCTTCTTCATTGATTTCTGCTGATCCTTTTGAGGGGATAATCAAGGCATCGATATCCATAAAGGCCACACTACGGGCAATAGCGCCAAAATTTCTAACATCGGTCACACCATCCAGCACACAAACCAAGGGAGCTTTTGTTTGTTCATATAAAACAGGAATCAGCATGTCCAAATCAACAAATTCAATGGGAGATGTAATCGCAATAATACCCTGATGTCCCTCAGAACTCAGTCGGTTTAGTTTTTCTTTTGGTACATATTGGATAGTTGCATTGCTTTTTCGAAGCTGAGCTACAATGGTATTAATTGCACTGTTTCGGATGTCTTTTTGAATTAAAAGCTTGATGATTGGATGTCCACTCGTTATTGCTTCTTCAATTGCATGTATCCCTTTGATTAAATCTTTACGTTTTGCCATTTAATTGTGTTTGCTAATCATTTGAAAACGAATGCAAAAATACGCAGCTTTTATTTATGATGTATTCCATTGCGAACTGTTCAGATTTGACAACTTTTATAAAGTTGTCAAATCTTGTTCTACAATTTCAAGCTGGTATTGTCAATTCCACAATAAAGCAATTCACATCCGTCTTTTAGGTTCATTGTCTCTAATCTTTCCCAATCTTTCATCTTTCCCAGTCTTTCCATCTTCCCCAGCCTTTCATCTTTCATATCAATTCATCATTTAGGTCACACTTACGAAGAAAACGGTCGCACTTACACAGTTTCTATTGTTTATAACAATAACACATCTTAGCTTCGAATATTCGAAAAGAGATATCATACCTTATGAGATGTTTTATGTAAAATGGATATGAAAATCCATTGGTGAAATGAAAAAAAAACTAAAACTATGAATCTTAATAAATTAGTTTTTACTATAGCTGAAGGAAAGTTAATTGCCGATCCTGATGAAATAGTTATGCTAAAAAAATGTGAAGATTTTTTTATATGTTTCACGACTATTGGTAATGAGGTTATTTTGCATATGAAATTGTCAGAATTGAGGAAAATCACTGAACATTATGGCTTTATTGCAATAAACCGACATCTTATAATAAACCTTATGCATCTTGAATTAATCACAAATTGCCCAAAACCGACATTAAAAATGAAACATATCGCTGAATCAGTTCCCATTTCAGAGAAAAATGCCAGGAAGCTTTGTGTGAGGATCAAAGAAATGACGAGAAAAATAATCGAAACCTAATGATCGGTAAGCTACATATTATTATATGCCCGATAAGTGGTCATTTTTGGCCATATCTCCTGCATTTATGGCCGAAATTGAGCTGTTTTTGGCGATTTAGGTTTCATGCAGTTGAATACACTCTTTATAATTATATTTTTGTTAAACTTTTTAATTTATATTCATGAAAAGGATTTTTCTTACATTAGTACTATCATGTCTACTTTCAACATCTGTATTTTCACAAGGTGGAAAATTAGGATTTGACAACACTTCTGGTCCTGACTTTGGGATAAATCTCTTCATGGATTCTGCATCTTCAAATTTTTGGAAAATCGGAAACCCAAATGGAATTGTATTTAATGAAGCTTTTCAATCCGAAAACGCTATTTATATTGATAAAAATCTAATGAATAGTGACACTTTGTCTTCTTCATTCACAATTGTTTATCATATTATTCCTCCATTAGATCCAAAGGATTATTGCTTCTTACATTTTTATTATAAGGTTGATGCAGATATCTCAGAATCAGCTGAATTTTTAGTTTCTTTTGATTATGGTAATAGTTGGAATTCTATATTTGACACAAACCTCTGGATATTTAGTTATTATACCAGAATAGCTGATTCAACTATTTATACAGAACCTCCTTTAAATGGATATCATGCAGACTGGATAAGTTGCTTAATTGATCTTCGTTTTTCATTATATCATAAAGTTGTAGATGATCCTGATTCAATATATTTTAAATTTAAATTTAATGCAATTAAACAGGCACCTACTGAAGGAATTATTATCGATAACATCAGAGCTAATATTGCATATACAGATATTAAAGAATATCAAACGCAAAAAATAATTTTCAAATCATCAATTGGAGATTATTATATGGCACCAATTGTTGGATGCCATTCAGATATTATTATTTCAATATTTGATATATCTGGAAGAAAGGTTGTTACAGATTTTACACCAAACTCCAGAACAATTGATATTTCACTATTGAATATTGGCAGCGGTCTCTACATCATTTATCTGTACAATTTGAAAACGAAAGAATCTCAATCTATTAAGATAATAAACTAAAAGAAATGAAAAAGATTACTTTATCGATCGTCTTCGTATTTATACTGACGAATTTGTTCTGTCAAAATAATGACACAATTATTAAAATTTTTACAAATAAATCACTGAACTATGATGAAAAGTTTAAAATAATTAGTAGTAATGAGATACAGAAGGATGAGCGAACAATAAAAAATATTCGAAGGGCAGAATGGTATTTATCAACAAGACTTGATAATAACGGAAGACTTGATGCATATACTACAGGTTTGAAAAAAGCAATAGATAAAAGATATAGAAATGACAACCTGTATAGAAGTGTAACCAATTCAATAAATCAAAATTGGAAGTATATAGGAGAATTAAACAATCCGGAACAAGAGTTCGAAATTGATGGAACTAACTTAATTAAATATGAAAATGGAGAAGGAATTGGTATGATTGAAAGTATCTGGGTTGCACCAGATAATCCACACTATGTGCTTGCTGGAGCATGTACTGGAGGCTTGTGGAAAACGGAAAATGCAATGGATGATAAACCCGTATGGGAGTGTATTACAGATAATAGTGTTGTTTATGGTGGAGTTTGGGATATAGCAGTTGATCCAAATAACACCAATAACATATATGTTGTAACAACGGCATACGCAAATGGATTGCTCTCGTATGATAAGCATAGCTATGGCATTTTTAAGTCAAATGATGGAGGTGCATCATGGGAGCCTATTTCGACTAGTACAATTAATTTGTCAAACGAGCATTTGACATCAATAGAATTTCTTAATACTAACCCAACTAGCCTGATAGTAACTACCAATTCGACTATTTATAAATCAATTAATGAAGGTACAACCTGGACTGTTGAATTACCTGCACAAAGCAATATTTTATTTAACCACATTAAATCAAATCCAAATAATAATCTTGAGCTAATTATTGAAGGGTACAATCTAGTTGGAAATAGTACGAATTTTGGTTTCTACTATTCAGATGATGGTGGTGATTCTTGGTCACTAATTCAAATCCCAACATATACTTGTCCTATTGGAAGATTACAAGCTGAATTCGATAAAGATCCATTAAGCAAACTTGCATATATTGTTTATATTGAAGAAAAAAAATCAAGTTGTAGTTCAAACCAAAATGTACAGGATATATATATTGAAACTTGGGATGGAACAACACTAAGTCCATTTGGGGTAATTCAGAATAATACAAATGATGCCAATGGCAATAAAATTAAAATAAGAACCTATGAAACTCATGGCGATTTTCTTCTTACACCTGACGAAGTATTTTTTATTGGATATGTTGATTTAGGTAATTTTATTAAACAGTCTTCTGATATTGTGCTTGAGGATTATGTTTCTTCAGATTTTAAACCATATATTCACTACAGACATGTTGATATCAGATGTCTTGCATATTCAATTGATGAATATGGTAATGAGGTAGTATTCATTGGAAATGATGGAGGTATTAATCGATCAATTAAGACCCCAACGGGCAGAGAAGATGCTGATATTACAGCTGGTTTGCAGTTAAGTCAAATCTACTCAGTCGCAATTTCTCAAAAAGATCCAAATATATTCATTGTAGGTATGCATGACAATGGAACCGATAAAAGGATTTCTGTAAATGGGGAGTGTAAATCAAACTCTGTCTGGTTATAATTTCCTTTAATTTCAAATTTATAATAATATTCATAATGCTGTTGTAATGTTGGTAACTTTTAGCTTTAGCGTTTAAAAAGTTATCAATATTTCAATGGCTTTGGTTTA
>JABINZ010000171.1 GCA_018698135.1 Bacteroidota bacterium | reverse complement strand
CATCATGCCAGTATTCTACTGAATGTTTAACAGGATATTTCTCCAGATATGTCAGGCATGAAATATATAATGTGGATACGGTAAAACTATGTATTTCCAAGAATGAAGATACTTTAAAATACAGTTATTCATCTTCTAATGAGGAAAACATGGACATCAGTTTTTCAATAGTTGATTCCACGGATTCAATTCTTGCAATTTACGGTCATGATTGTCCTCTGATTGCTCAGAAAACTTTTGATATAGAAGGTTCTGGATTTTTAATAAATAAGTATCTCTATGATACGGATGCTATTGATGAAGAAACTAGCTATTATTTCAATAAAGAATATGGCCTTTTAATTAGTTATAGTTTAGCTTGGCATTGTTTAGACAGGACACTGGAATTTGATAGTATGACTAAAAAGTTGATTGATTTAATTATTTCAGATACATCAGGATTCTATATGAGCAAACATATTCCACCTCCACCACCACCTGACTAAAGTTTAAAGATTAATTATGAAAAACTTCACTATCATTTTCATACTTACAATAGTACTTAGTTCTTGTCAAAATAACAAAGAGCATAGTAAAAATTCAGATACTGAATGGCTCGCAACTTCTTCCATGGAGCAAATCTCCAAACCTTATATTCGCTATTGGTGGTTTGCTTCTGAAATCAAAAAAGAAGATGTCAAATTCAATTTGGATTGGTTGAAAGAAAATGGTTTTGGCGGTGTTGAAATCGCTTGGGTTTATCCTTTGAATGCGATGGGGAATAGTAAGGATACTTCTTATACAGACAGACAAGAATGGTTAAGTCCTGACTGGCAGGAAATTGTTACCTACACCATTAAATATGCAGATAGTATTGGCTTGGCTTGTGATATGACCATGGGAACACTTTGGCCATATGGGGACTCATATGTTAGCTATGAAGAGGCAGCTCAACAATATGGGGCAGAAGAGAGGCAAATGATCAGCAAGTCGTGGGAGTACCCTAAAAAAGGCTATGTGGTTGATCATTTGAATCCAAAGCATTATTTGAATTATTTCAATCGAATGCTTGATTCATTTCCTCAGCCAAACACAAAACTGCCTCAAGCCTATTTTGTTGATAGTTGGGAAGTGGAAACTAAAAAGCTTTGGACTGATGGTTTTGATAAAGAATTTGAGCAACGATTTGGCTACGACATTAAGCCTTATATGGATTCTTTGTATAATTCACAAAGTCCAGATAAAAAGGATTATCCTTGGGAGTGGCATGTAGGAAAATCAATTTATTCTTTGTTTCCACTTGCTAAAGATAAGCTATACGACTATATGAGCCTGATTTCTGAGAAGACAATTGCTTTCTATCATGATTTTGATAGTACATTAAATGCTCGTGGACTGATTTCCCGTGGACAATGTTCTGGTGCTCCCTGCGATATTATTTCAGCTTATGCCCAACTGGATATTCCTGAAGGTGAGGCCATGTTGTACGAACCGGAGTTCAACAGCATTCCAGCTTCAGCTGCACTGCTGAGTGGGAAAAAAGTGGTGAGTGCCGAAACCTTTACCTGTTTGTATGGCTGGCCCAGAAACCACATCAGAGAAGAGCAAATGGCTGATTTAAAACTTCTGGCTGATGCATTATTTGCTAATGGGATAAATCATATCATTTGGCATGGTAAAGCACACAATCCGAAAGATGAGGACTCTGTAAATTTTTATGCAACAGTTCATGTTGGAAAAGAGGGTAGGTTAGCGGCTGAAATTCCTGCATTTAATGAATATTTAACGAAAGTTTCTTCCTATATGAAAAAAGGGAATACCTTTAGTGATGTTGCTGTTTATCTGCCTACTGAAGATGCGTGGATGAAAGGTATTATGCCAAAGAAAAAACAATTTATTTGGGCTTGGGGCTATTACGAAATGCGCTATGTTTATTTTCCTGAAGAGCTGGCTGGACATCATCCGATTTGGATTAACCAAGAATTTCTGGAAAAAGCAAAAGTGGAAAACAAAAAATTGATTGTTGGAAATGCCCATTTTAGTTCGCTTTATGTAGATGTTGCCTTTTTGGATTATGAGGTGCTTAAAAGAATCAATGAATTGGCCAAACAAGGTCTTTCAGTTACATTGAAACAAATGCCACTGGAAGCAGGTACTGTCAAACATAAAAAATGGGATGGGCTGCTTGCCAGTTTAAGTAAACAATCTAATGTCAGTTCAAATTACATTAGAAAGATAGTTCCGCTTGTTATGGGAAATAACCTACCATCTTACTGGGCAAGGGAAGATTACAATTCCCTGTATGTTTTCTTTGCAAATCCGAAATCAAGGTATTTGAAATTTCCAATTGAATATGGGCAATCGTTTTCTGAAAAAACTTCCGAAGTTCCAATTTCAGTATACTATAAGGGAATTACTTATGAACTGAAATTAAAATTTGCACCATATCAATCCTTATTGTATAAATTTGAGGATGGAATAATCAAGCAGATTGATATTTTGTTTGAACCCCAAATTCCTGTGGTTATAGAAAGGTCCACAATTGAAGAAGCACCATGGCTGGTGAAGTGATAACATAAAGCAATGTCTATTTATGACCTGAGTTCTATGTAATTCTGCATTTATTTTAATTGATAAACATTGTTAAAATGAAATATATCTTTGTGAGTCTTTGAGAATTGGTGTCTTTGTGGCTATTTTTATTATGTTTTTGCCACTAAGACTCTAAGCCTCTAAGATTTTACCAAACATAAATGATCAATAACGGAAAAGCAGAATTTTATATAAATGTCATGTTAAAACAAAGATTAAAACTGAAGTTATGAAACGAGCCTGAGTAAAAATTTCTCACACACCTGTGTGCCGAAACACTTCGGTGTGCAGGCACAAGGAAATGATTATAATGCGAGTTCCACTTGACAATTAAAAAACAATTATAAACAGATGAAACAAGCATGTGTAAAAAATTTCTCACACATAGGAATGATTATAATGCGAGTTCCGTATGACCTTTAAAATTTAATTATAGACATATGAATAATTCAATCAAACTAATTTATTGGTTACCACGTGTAATCTGTATACTTGCTATTCTTTTTGTAAGCCTATTTGCTTTGGATTCTTTTGGACCTGATCTAACTTTTTGGCAACAAATTGGAGGCTTTTTGATCCATTTAATTCCTTCCTTTGTATTATTGGCTGTGCTAATCATTGCGTGGAAATGGGAAAAGATTGGTGGAATCATTTTTATGATTATTGGTTTGGGAATAAGTCCTTTTGTTTTCAAGATGAATTATGGAATGAATGAATCTATATGGATGAGTTTAGGGATAATTCTGGCCATTACATTTCCATTTGTGGTTGTGGGTGTTCTTTTTGTGTTAAGTCATTTTTTGAAGAAAAAGAATCTGATTAATAATTAAGTATTGTGACTATCAATTTACATAAGGATATCGGTGAAAGATTTTCTTCATTAGCCCCATCCCTAACTGCACTTCGCTAAAGCTTTGCGGCAGCGAAGAGGGTGTGAAGAAAATCAATTTGCTCCCTTTAGGGTTTGGGGTAAACAAATTGATTTTCAGGTTACTATATAACTTTTTTTGTGTATTCTTGAATAATTATTTTAGATATCATGGTATTACTCGTTAAAACAATCATCACCCTTGGAATCATTTTACTGTTTGCTCTGGTATTATTTTTCCTGAACAGAACATCCCGCAAAAAAAGACTGATAGCCATTAATTCAAGCAGATCACTTTTGTCTCGCGACCGATATTTAGGGATTCATGTGCCAATGGGATTCAAAAAAAGGCATGTTGAAGTTTTATATGATGTGCTTCATGACTCTATAGGAATTATCGGATTTTGTTTACATCCTGATGATGATATTATTAAGATGTATGAAGTGGCCGATTTGGATGAATTAATTGAGAATATGTGTACCAAACTTGGCCTGAGAAAACCTCTGCAAGAGGACTTTGACCATATGCAAGAACAATTCAAGATAATAACGGCAGAAGTAGTATTAACTTTACTTAAGAGACTCGATCAAGAAACTTCAAAATGAAACATATTATATCCCTATGCATTGCTTCAATTGTACTTTCAGCTTGTAATAAACAAATTGAAATTGAATCTCAGAACACTGAAACGCCAAATCTGATCCAATTTGTTAATCCCTTTGTGGGAACCAAGAATATGGGGCATACCTATCCCGGTGCAACTGCTCCATTTGGTATGGTTCAACTAAGCCCGGAAACACGGCTGATGAATATGTATGTTGATGGCAAATACAACAAAGAGGTTTATCGTTATTGTTCAGGCTATCAATATGAAGACAGCACAATTTTTGGTTTTAGTCACACCCACTTTAGTGGCACTGGGCATTCCGATTTAGGTGATTTTTTACTCATGCCAACTACAGGAAAACTTCAATTAGAACCTGCAAATATTGAAAGCGGTGAAGACGGATTTTGTTCGCATTTTGATCATAAAAATGAAAAAGCTGAGCCGGGCTATTATTCTGTTCTGTTGAATGATTATCAAATTCAAGCCGAATTGACCGCATCTGAGCGGGTTGGTTTTCATCAATACACATTTAACGAAAAGGATACCGCGCATATTATTCTGGATTTAATGTCTAACATCTATAATCATGAAGATAAAAATATATGGACTTTTTTAAGAGTTGAGAATGATTCCGTTGTTACAGGATATCGACAAACCAATGGATGGGCCAAACCAAAGAAAGTATTTTTTGCCATGCAGTTTTCAAAAGCATGTATCAATTACGGACACAAGCGCTATGAAAATGTTGTTTATAAAGGCTTTTATAGGAAATTCAATGAAGAGGAAAACTTCCCTGAAATGTCAGGCAAACAAATTCGGGCTTATTTTGATTTTGATATGGAGAAAGATGAAAAATTGCAGATCAAGTTTGCCCTTTCATCGGTTAGCACAAAAGGCGCATTACTAAATTTAGAAGCAGAAATTCCTCATTGGGATTTTGAACAAGTTAAAAGCGAAACACAAGAAAAATGGAATCAGGAATTATCTAAAATTATTGTTGAAACGCAAACTGAAGAACAAAAAATTACTTTTTACACAGCGCTTTATCATACAATGCTAAGTCCGATTATCTATGAAGATGTTGATGGGAGTTATCGTGGATTGGATCAAAATATTCACCAATCTGATGGTTTTACAAATTATACCATTTTTTCACTTTGGGATACTTATCGTGCCTTGCATCCATTATTCAATTTAATTCAGCCCGAGCGAAACAACGATATGATTAAATCCATGATGGCACATGCCGATCAAAGTGTGCATCATGCTTTGCCGGTCTGGAGTCATTATGCCAACGAAAATTGGTGTATGATTGGCTATCATGCTGTTTCAGTTATTGCAGATGCTGTCGTAAAAGGAACAACAGATGTGGACTTGAACAAAGCATTGTTAGCGTGTAAAAATTCTTCAACATTAGCTTATTATGATGGAATTGCTAATTATATGAAGTTGGGCTATGTTGCTGAAGATAAAAGCTCCTCATCAGTTTCTAAAACATTGGAATATGCTTATGATGATTGGTGTATTGCACAAATTGCTAAAAAAGCTGGAAACGAAGCCGAATACAACTCTTATTTAAGTCGTTCCAAAAACTTCAATAATGTGTATGATGCTGAAATTGGGTATATGCGCCCAAAACTTGCAGATGGAACATGGCGGAAGGAGTTCGATCCTCTAAATACGCATGGGCAAGGCTTTATTGAAGGAAATGCTTGGAATTATGGACTTTATGTTCCTCATGAGTTGGATAATATGATCAGCATGATGGGAGGGAAGGATAAATTCTCACAACATCTAGATGCGATTTTTACTACGCCAATAGCTGACGAATATATTGAAAAGAATGAAGACATAACACGGGATGGTATTATTGGAAACTATGTGCATGGTAATGAACCCGGGCATCATATTCCATACTTATACAATTGGACGAATCAGCCTTGGAAAACACAGGAAAGAGTTAGAATGATCATGAACAGCATGTATAGTCATGCTGAAGATGGATTATGTGGCAATGATGATGCTGGACAAATGAGTGCATGGTATGTGTTTTCAGCTCTGGGATTTTATCCAGTTTTGCCCGGCTCTGACGAATATGCAGTTGGGAGTCCTTCTGTTTCAGAGGCAATCATTCAATTGAAAGATGGGGAAATACTACAAATAAAAGTGTTTAATCAGAGCCCTGAAAATGTTTATATCGATAAACTAATAGTAAATGGAGTTGAAATCAAAGATTTTAAATTAGTACATAGTGAACTGATAAAAGGAGGATTAATCGAGTTTTATTTAAGAAGTTCACCGAATAAATAAAATTGTCTAAAATCAGGCAACTGTATAGTGATATCTATCGTCCAAAGTGAATCAACATAAAAGCGTTATAAAAAAATCAAAAATCATATGAAAAAATTTGCAGTAGCGATACTATTTATTCTCCCGTTTATTCTTGTTCAAGCTCAAAATAAAAAAGTGCTGTTTATTGGTAACAGTTATACAGCAGCTAATAATTTACCCCAAATGATAGTAGACCTGGCCTTATCGACAGGCGATGCAATGGACTATCAGGCACATACACCTGGTGGTGCTCGCTTCCTTCAGCATGCGGTTGATCCGACTGTTTTCGATATGATTCGATCAGAAAATTGGGACTATGTTGTGTTGCAAGCTCAAAGTCAGGAACCATCCTGGCCAATTAGTCAGGTGAGTACAGAAGTTTTTCCGTATGCTAAAATATTGTGCGATTCAATTAGAGCTATTAATCCATGTAGCATACCCCTTTTTTATATGACTTGGGGTAGAAAAAATGGAGATCAAATGAATTGTGCTTCGTGGCCACCAGTGTGTACGTATGAAGGAATGGATAGTTTGTTAAATCTCCGTTATAGGATGATGGCAAACGACAACAATGCCTATGTTTCTCCAGTTGGTGAAGTTTGGAAATATATTCGAAAATATTATCCAACTTTAGAGTTGTATGAACCCGATGAATCGCATCCTTCAGCTGCAGGTTCCTATGTTGCTGCCTGTGCATTTTATACATTGATTTTTGAAAAAGATCCTATACAAATATTCAATAATTTGAATCTTTCATTAACAGATGCGATGGCTATTCGAGCAGCAACCAGATTGATTGTATTTGATAGTTTAAGCAAATGGAATGTGGGGAAATATGTTCCAAAAGCTGATTTTGATTTTGTAAATGATAGCAATAGAGTGGCTATTGCCAATAATTCTAATTTTGGATTAGAATACAAATGGTATTTTGGTGATGGAGAAAGCTCAACACATGAAAATCCAATTCATTATTACGATACAGATGGAGAATATACTATTCAACTTTTTGTATCAAAATGTGGTGCCATTGATTCATTTTCCAAAAAGGTAACGATTTCAACAATAGGATTCGCTTGTTCCGAACTAGACGGCATAATCCTATTTCCGAATCCTACTACTGGAATTATTGAAATCTCGAATGCACAGGAAATTGAGCATATTGTCGTATTAGATCAGCAAGGAAGAATGATGATGTCAAAAAGACAACTGAAACAAGATTATATAGACATATCAATACTGGATAATGGCATTTATTTCCTCAAAATACAGTTGAAAAACCAACAAGCTGAGTTGGTAAGGAAAGTGCTGAAGGAGTAGCGGGCTGAATTCTGTATTCAAAAGAACACATTTGAGGTAATCTCAAATGTCCTTCAGACTATTATTTCCGCGCTTTTCTCTGCTGACTGCATGTCGCCTAGCTTTAGTAATGGCACAAGCTTTAGCGCAAGCATGTGAGAGGTTCTCCCTGCTAGTTTCTACTTGGGGCAGCCTACTCGATTATGCTGCGATATTTATTTCAGTATCATTTAACTCTTTTTATTATTCTATAACTTTCTTCATTTGATTTATTGCAATGAAATATATTTTGCTAATCATAATCTAATAGCTACCTAATTATTTTGACTTTAATATTCGTAAATCTTGGCGAGGTAGATTGACTTGGTTGTCCGTTAAATGCTCTTGAATAAAAAACTTTATTGGAGAGTCCTGTATAACCATCAACCTTACCGCCACTTTGATAGTACATTTTCTCATTGGGGGAACTCCAGGTATTACCAACAAAGATTCTGTTATATTCTGATTTAAAATTCCATGAGCTCCACTCACCTTCATTAGAAGCTGTTTTCAGGTCAGAACGGCTTATCTCCTTATCAGGTTTTCCATCGTTATTTATATCTGCCCAAGCAATTATGTAAAAACT
>JABINZ010000170.1 GCA_018698135.1 Bacteroidota bacterium | reverse complement strand
TGGAAACAATTCAATTACTCTTTCTCTTTTCTGCATACGATTGTCGCCTTGAAATGATAGCAGAATTGAGCAAGCATGATTATTTAACTGTAAATATATAGTTATTCCCTTTATTCCTTTTCCTAACCAACCCTCATCTCTTGCTGGAACAGGCTTCCCTGCAAACAATCCTGATTTTCTAATTGGTTCCCAAAATTCACTATATTTTATATTTTTTCGTTCTGTTTGAAGATCAATAGTTGGTCGTACAATATGATGGAATGAAAATTCGCCATGCTCGTTAACTTTTGCTTGAATCAAGTACCAATCAATTTTACTATCCTCATTTCTCAGATTGCATGTCACAATCATTAACTCCTCAAATTCCTCTGCAACTAATATGGCAACATTCGATTCTTTTAATCTTGCATAGGCTTCAAGCCTTCCCCAATGATCCCAATCGGCTTTGCCAAATTGATTTTCAATAACTAATATCCCGTCATTCCCAGTGGCTACAATATCAGCTTTTCTTGTCCCAACATTTGATTCCGTTTCTGCATCTTCAAAATCACCCACATCTAAAAGTCCAAGATTTTCTGCAAGTTCTGTTGAAAAATTCTCTTCACGAATGTAACGCTTTGATAATTTTATAAATTTTTGTGTTTTCAAGGTATTATCCCTTTATAGGTTTTGAAAAATAGCAGCTCAATCTTTCAGGCAACGAATCGATTTGCCACTCAGTTTTCCATTTAAAAAAACCGGATGGCCATCGAAACCGCTATTATTTTGGCTTATAGTAAAACCCCATGTTCTATGTCCGTAATGAGCCCAAAATATACTTCTAAACCCGATACCAGTAAAGTGGTAATGCCAATCTCGTTCTCCACCAGGAAGGATATTGAATTTGGACAATCCAAATTTAGGATTGCTTCTTAAGTCTGCACCTGCATTTTGAAATCGCACATTTTCCCATAAATTAGCATTTCCTGCCAACTGACTACATACACTATCTTCAAAGAAATCAAATAATTTTTTCCATTCTTCATATGAAGGTACATGCCATCCCTCTGGACTGATTCCTCGTTTATCACTTACTGCATACCAGTTGTAAATATTTCCATAGATATCAATATTTTTCTGTTCATCATTGTAGAAACAAAATGCTCCTTCAGATAAGTTTGCCCACTCATCATCACTATATCCAGTTGGGATAGGATCTCCATTTCTAAAATGAGTGACTTTTAGGTTCTCAGCCATCCATACTTGATCCCCAATCTTTACTGTTTTGTACACATTACCATCAATATCCGTGACAGTTTCATCGATCGTTGAAAGGAGTTTGTTAGTTAATGTGATACGCCTTTCAACTCGAGCAAGGCTATCATTTTGGTGGACGACTAGTGAACTGGATTTATCTTTTGTCATAATTCAAGTTTTCCAAAGATTCTAATTCAGATTGCAACTTATTTTTAATCTTTTATACATCTAACTGAGAAACCCCTCAATCCAATCCAAGTTTTCGGATTACCTTCCGACATATATAATAAATTGGGACCATTGCTATGAAAGCAATAGTTCTTAGTTGTAGACCAAAAAATCCCTTCAGAACCTATGCAACTATAATTCCCATCGGATCCACGGTCTCCCCCAGGACGGGCAGCAAACCCTACTTCATTTAAGGCTCCTCGATTAGGCCTATTCCAAAGATCAACCCCCTTTTCTTTTAAGATACCGCCTATTATGCCTGCACCCCCAAGATAGTCTACAAGTTCTAGCCATTCTTGATGAGTTGGAATATGCCATCCATTTGGCGCTAAAATTCTATCTTCAATTACCGAGGACAAGTTATATAGATTCCCATATACTTCAATATTTTTCGGATCATCATCATAAAAACAATATGCCCCAACATTTAAACTAGCCCATTCTTCATCGCTAAATCCGGTTGGGATAGGGTCTCCATTCCGATAGTGTGTTACCTTCAGGTTTTCAGCCATCCAAGTTTGGTTACCTATTTTCACCGTTTTGTGAACATTTCCATCAATATCTGTTACTGTATCATCGATTATTGAAAGGAGCTTATTAGTTATTGCTATACTCCTTTCAACCCGGGCAAGGGAATTATTATGGTGGATGGCTAGTGATTTAGATTTATCTTCTGTCATAATCAAGTTTTTCCAAGGAATCTAATTCAGATTGCAACTTCTTTTTAATTCCTGAAAAATGAGAGTTCCAGTTAGTAATCTTAGCAACAGTTTCATATACTTCCGACCCCTTCACCTCTTTCAGTTTTCTCAATAACTCATTTCTAACTTTTCTCAATTCAGTTATTTTTGAAAGAAATTTTGATTTGTTTTCAATTGTTTCTGACATAGGAATAAACGGGTCGTTTTGCTCAAGTTCTTTAGCTAATTCTTTTATTTTATTTAAATCATTTGCTTTGTACGCTTTATGCAAATTGATAAACAGCTCAGCAGCCTTATCATGTAATTCATCAGAAACTACATCAGGATGGCATTTTTTTGAAGCCTCTCTAAATAACTTTTTTAATTCTTTCATATCCTTTTCAGGAAGATCATTTATTTTTTCTTTTTCTAATTCTTTATAGGATTTGTTAAACTCCTCAAAATCTCTTTTGGCTTCATCATAATCAGCTTGTTTATTTGCATCATCTTTAGCCTGTTCTTTAAATATTTTTATCCTTATACGTAACAAATGGCATAAAATGGATCCTAATTCTTGATTATGCCTAACCTCATATAAGTGTATTAATTTCTCGACTTCTGTAAGCTCATCTTGGAGAGAAGAAACTTGATATTCAAAAGCTCGAATCTCAAGCTTTAAAGCAGCAATCTCTGGATCTTGATACACAGTTATCTGTCTTTGTTGCTGTAGTAAGATATTAATTTTACTAATCGCTTGATGATAATTATTACTCTTGACAAGTTCAATAATGTCCTTTACTTTCGAAATACCTGACCATGAAGTATTGCCAACATCGTCTACCATATTTGATATTTTAACCAATTGAGTTCTAATATCTTCAATGTCTTCTAGTGCAATAACTGTCTTAAGAGCTTCAATCCGTTTTAGGATTAACTCAGTGGAAAGTTTTATTTCTTGAAATGGACTCCCAGAAAGGCGAGATTTGATGTAGTTAAACTCATTAATATATTGAGTTACTAAATTGTGATCTTCGTAGATAACAGAGATATTCTCGTAATTTTTCTTAGCTTGTTTACTCCAATTATAAGAACCAGTCACAATAATATTATTATCAATAATGCAAAACTTATTATGCATTATCCCATTTCCTTGATTAGAAGAATCAATCCAATATATAGAACCCCCAGCATTAGTGAACAAATCAAATTCAATATTACTTCCTTTATTGATATGGTCATCAATGAGAACTAATTCTACTTCAACATTATCTTTGGTTTTGTTACACAATAGATTAAAAATTTCTTCATCTGTAAACCACGCAACAGCAATTCGGATTGATTTCTCAGATTTATCTAATTCAGCAATAATTTGCTTTTGAATATTTTCGAAATATGCTTTTATTTCCATGATTTAGTAGAAATTAATTTTAATTGTTTAGCATTATGTGTTAGAAACAAATTACATGAATAAATACAATATTAGCGAACTATTCCAAAGAAGCCAAGCCCACCATTATTTGATGGACCATCACCAATCCAAAGGTTTTTGACGCTACACAGACTTAAGACCAATTTTAGTATTTAAATAGCATGCTGGAGGGTGCACTATGAAATCAGTTTCATTTTGTTGTAGGCTATGCACTGTTGTCATTCTGCTATCTCACTAAATACAATATTTCTAATTTCATTCACTGTGGAAACATCCTCGACGAATCCACCATAATTTTTTAAATCATCATATTTATCTTTATTGGTTGATCCATCCATTAGAAATAGAAACACCTTGTTTCTTAATTGTAATAATTCCTTAAACAAATCAAATGTTTGATTCCAGTTTTGAATTTCACCATCGGTCATCACAACAATAACTAAATTATCCTTCTTCTCTTCAACTAAATTTTCAATTGAATTTATCGGGAATTCGGTACCACTTCCCCAACTGAACAATAGCAGTTTCTTGATAAGTTCATACTGTTTTGTCCAATTTTGAGTTTTTCTAGTAGAAGAATAGTTAACTAGTGCGATCTCAGCTTTCTTATTTTCAAAGTATTTTACAAAACCAAAAGAAGCAAGGACGGCTTCATTTAACCTGCTTCCTTGTTCCTTAATGCTCCCCATACTTCCTGATGTATCAATAACCAATAATAAATCAGAATCCTTTTTATCGGCACCTTTAATTGACGAGTATTGTTTTTCCCATTTTTTTGTAGATATACCTGGTAATATTTTTGGCATACTTTGTAATGTGAGTAGCAAATCTAAATCTTCTACAGGATCTCCAATATTCCATGATGATGGGAATGACAATTCATTTTTAGATTTTGTAGATGTATCAATTACAAGTGGAATTTCGTCAATATTTTGGGCCTCGAACCAAACTATTTCCTTTTCCTCCTCGGATAAAGTCTTTATACCAGAAGATTCTAATATATCTAAAAACTCATCGACGCTTGTCTCTTGTGCTAACTGATTAATTGCATCTTTTACTTTGTCGGGATCAGAAATGATTATACTCTCACCCTCTTCACCTCCATCTTTTGATGGAACAGAATCTCCCAATGCTTGTTGAGATGTTTCAGAATCAATTCTATCTAAATGAAACATTTCTAAAAACTTATTGGTATATATTTCAGTTTTTGATATAAATTCTTCCTTATTAGTTATTCCCCCTTTTTCAATAATACTCCTTAATTCTTTTACGGTGGAGTTAATTTTATTGTCCTTTTCATTTAAATCTAAATCTTGTTTCCACAATGCTTCCTTTAAGAGAAACATGAGTTTCCCTGTTCGTGAAACGTTCTGAAAAGCGTCATCACTTCCTTTTATAATCCAATTTATTTCACTTTTTAATGTATCTTCGGGATGTTTGAAATAATTATTTGTATCAATTATTATATCTGCTATTTGGTTAGAAATACTGGGTGCTAATTGTTTTATTGTATTCAAATCAGTTGGAGA
>JABINZ010000169.1 GCA_018698135.1 Bacteroidota bacterium | reverse complement strand
GTTTTTTACCTAATCCGGGGCGATTGAAAGAATTCAAAGAATTAACAGGAAACAATCAGGAAGTAATCAATTACTTAAGTCCTCTTGATGAAGTTCAACAATTTATCAATCAAGTCGAAGGCATAGTTAGCTGCAGTATTCAAAATTATCTGGATCGAAAATTCAATCATCTCATGATTTCATTTGGATGTACGGGCGGGCAGCATCGATCCGTTTATTGCGCGAATCAGTTGGCCAAACACTTTGCTGATAACAAGCATATTAATCTCGAATTAAGGCATGTTGAAATGGAAATTCAACAAAAAATCTGACACATGAAAGGAATGATTTTAGCAGCCGGAGAAGGCAGACGATTGCGTCCATTAACAAATAACAAACCCAAAGCTCTTGTTGAAATAAAAGGTGTAAGCTTACTGGAAATACTGATCAAAAAATTCATCCAATTTGAGATTACAGATATTGTTATAAACACCTGTTATCTAGCTAATCAAATAGAAGAGTTCCTCACTAAACACAAAAATTTTGGAATCAATATTCAGCTTTCTAAAGAGGATGTATTACTTGATACAGGTGGCGGAATAAAGCAAGCAGGAAAGCTTCTGGGGCAAGAAGAAGACATTCTAGTACATAATGTAGATATTATCTCTAACATTGATTTCAACAAACTATCCGATTTTCATCAAGCATCGAATGGCATTGCATCACTTGCTGTTAGCCATAGGCAAGGATCGAGGTATTTTTTATTCAACGAACAAAAACATCTTTGCGGATGGACTAATGTGAGTACAAAAGAAGAAAAAATTTCGAAATCTGATGGAATTCTACACAAAATAGCTTTCAGTGGCATTCAAATAATTTCACCAAAATTGTTTCAATATATGCCATCTGAAAAGGTCTTTTCATTGGTGGATCTATATCTCCACGTCTGCAAATACGAAAAGATTATGGCTTACGAACATAATGCAAGTGATTGGTATGATGTCGGAAAAATCCAGGATATTGAGTTTATTAAGCAAAATGTTATGTTTTAGGAATATCCTTTAACTTTGGCACATTCAAAAACACAAATACATCAACATGTTTCAACATTCTGTTTTGATATTATTTCTTTTATTTAGTCATATTGGATTTTGCCAAACCAATGTGATTCCCATTGAAACAGAATCTGGTATGTATGCCTTATCCACCAACAACAAAATAACGAAAATTGAAAGTGTACACTTCAGCATGTATTTTCGTGAAAGTCAGGATAAACTAGTTTTAAACGAATGCTATTATAAAATTCGGATTGGGAACAATATAGCTTGTGATATCACATTAAAAGAAAGCACTGATAGCATCCTGATTAGCAGTCGCCTACGCTATATCGATCAGGAAGACAAACATTATTCAAAAGCAGAATTTGTAAGCACTTCCTATAAAAATGCTGAATTCATTTCTGTACAGAATAATTCAATAACAAGAATTAATTATTACGAAACCATCCCCGTTTATTTACTGATTGATTTTCCAATAGTCTACAGAAATAAAAATTATTTCCTTCATTTAAAACCAGATTTCATTTCTGAATAATCAGCTTTATCAAATATGAAATCAGCAAGAAATATGTAAATTTCACTTGATAATAATCCACTCAACCCTTTGATAAGCGAATATGAGGCATGTATTAATAATGATGTTAATTTATTTAGGGGCAATATTTCCTTTATTTTCTCAGGATTTTAATGCTGAAATCCGAACATCACAAAAGGATATCATTCTTAAAATGAAAGACACCTCTTTTAGAAATGCTTCTAAAGAATCAGCTGAGTACAACAGCCTTGATCCGGATGAAATTAGTGTTAGTAAACCTGCTGAAGGGTTTGAATGGATAGCTCCTTTTTCAGTTGAGGACTTGCGAACAAAAAAAATGAATGAAACAACGCTTAACGAATATGATTTGGCAGCACTTGTTTCTAACTTTACTGATTCATCTCAAATTGAGTTTATTGAGAGTCAAAAAGTTTACAAAGTAGAAAAAGAAAAGGGTGAATATTTCAAATTCATCATGGAAAAAATCAGGAAGGAAGAAAAAGAATCCTATACAAATATGTATAAAAAGGTGGAGAAGTTTAGTCCTGAACTTTTCAAAACCTATTATGTTGAACCAACTGACAAACCCGGTTTGCGAAAAATCCCTAAACTACCCAAAGGAACTAAAGTAGTATATGGTTTGAATTATGGTAAACGAAAGAAGAATAAATTAAACCTGCTTTATACTACAACAGCCTTTGTTGATTTAAGATTGCATGGACAAGAAATAGCAACGCTTACAGGAATTAAACGAAGTTTTAAGTATGACGAATCGTTTGAGATTGTGTATACCTATGAAATTGGCACCCCCGAAGAAGTTTATTTTTATTATACACTTTATGATGCAAATGATGGAAACACAATTGCTGAATATGAATATTCCATTCAAGAGGATAAAGCATGCAGTAAAGTAGTCCATGAAAAAATAGATGCGCTGACCCTTCCACCCGGGATTTATCTATTAACAATTGAAATGGAAATGATAAAAAACAGTGTGGACGAAAACCAATTATTGATGGAAGAGATTGAGATTGTGTATTAATGACCTCTTATTTAATCACTATAAAATGCTGTATGAATTGTTTGCTATCTTTGGTTTTAACAACTAAATAATATAATCCACCCTTTAATGATATTGACTCTTCAATTTTAACTACGCTAGTATACTCTTTTCGAAATACTTTCTGACCAATACAATTTAAAATTTCAACATCAACAAAGTTGTAAAACTTTCCCAGATTGATTTGAAATAGGTCAATAACCGGATTAGGGAAAAAAAGAAAATTACTAAATTCAGTGGAAAAAATATGATTTACAATGTCTACAACATCAGACGTATCTGAAAAACAACTATCGTTAGATACTACGACTCGATATATTCCATAACCGCTTACTTTTATAGTTTTAGCATTGTCAAAAAGTAAGGTGTCATTCCTAAACCAGTAATAATTTGAAGCAATATCATAACAGATAATTTCATCAGGTTCTTGAAATTTAATAATGGGCTTATTTGGTTTTCGGTTAACAATAATTTTCTTAGCTACTGAATCAACACATCCAAATTCTGATTCAGCATTTAGTTTAACAGTAAATTCATCCGCACGAGTATAAACATGAAATCCTGTTATAGTGCTGGCATGAGTACCATCTCCATAGTTCCAATTGTAATTCTTTGCATTTAAGCTCTCATTATTAAAAATAAACAAATGACTAAGAAAACACTGTGAACTATCATTAATTGTAAAACTTGCTTTTACATTTTCAATGTGTAAGTATTGAATTTCACTTGTATCAATAAAGATACTATCCCTTAATATATAATAGTAATATCCTGCATCAAGTAGTTCAGCATCAAATATGCCTAGAAAGTTTGTATCAGAAATAAGATAAAGTGAATCATTTTTAAACCAATAAACTGAATCATAAGGAAGTGATGAATCGATTGTCATTATCACACTTTCGCCTTTACATAAAGTATCTGAACTTGAATATATTTTACTTTGAGAAAACAGCTGGCAAGTACTGAGTAACACTAAACATATTAAAATGAATCGTTTTAGCATAGTAGTAATTTGAAAAAACCCTTAACAAATGTATAAATGTTTTCATAATGAATAAATATTATATGAATAATGTTAACTTAGTTTCGTGTTAAGATGTTAACATTTTTGCATATGAAAAAAATCATTCAACTTTTTGTACTCGTTATATTCTTTGAGATCATCTGTATTTCATCATCTTTTTCATCTCATATAATTGGTTCTGATTTATCTTGGAAGTGTGTTGGAAATGATAGTTTCCTTATTACACTTGAAATTTATCGTGAATGCAATGGAGTTCCCATTGGGAACGAATCAATTAATTTTTTAAATGCAATTAATGACACAACACTTTTTTCAGTTAGTATTATAAAACCGTCTTCAATAGATATAACACCAACCTGCAACATTGTTACAACAAGATGTCAACACAAATCAAGTCCTTTTGTATTTGGAATTGAAAAATATGTATATCAGAAAGTTGTGTCATTCTCTTCGATTGGAAATGTCTGTAATATTAGAATGGAATATTATCAATGTTGTCGCCCTGCTGGTATTTCAAATACTGAATATTGTTCATTCTTTACTTCCGCAGAATTGAATAGATGCTTAACACCATGTGATAATTCTCCTGTATTTACAAATGAACCTGCAACAATTGTATGTATAAATCAACATTTTATACAAAGTATGGGTACAATTGAACTCGACACACAGCATGGTATTGGTTTAATTGATTCACTTAGTTTTGAACTTGTACATCCCAGAAAAGAACGTAATGCATCATGTCCTTATAAAGGCTCCTATTCTGTTATTAGCCCACTCACGTATGATGGATTTCCAAATGATACTTTAACATTTCCACAAGGCTTCCATTTAAATCCTATTACTGGAGAAATACGATTTACTCCAACCAAAGTTCAAAACACACTATTATCAATAAAAGTAACTGAATGGCGTAAAATTAATGGAATTTATCAGGCAATTGGATATACACATCGAGAATTTTATATTCATGTTATTTCATGTCAACCAAACGCACCACCTATTCTCACAAATCCGATTACAAATATTTATGTTAATGCTGGGGATTCAATCAATTTAACATTGCAAACAAATGATCAAAACGCAAACGACTTTGTTGATATTTTTTATAATAATGCTTTGCCAAATGCTTCCTGGTTATCTAATAATTCTGTTAAGCATGGAAATGCAACTTTAGGATGGAAAGTTGATCAAAATTATCTTAGCTCACTGCCTCTAAGATTTACAGTACTTCTTAATGATAGTGTATGCCCTTTATTAGGACGTTCATCCTATGAGTTTTTATTATACAGAAGCGATTTTGCAAAAGATAGTATTAGTGTAATTGACTCAGGATGTGGCAACTACTTTTTTTATACAAATCTTGATACTTCTCTATATAATATTCACTGGAAAGGAAAATTTCAAAATGGATTTGATATTAAAGCTGGAGTTCTGGTACATCAATTTACAAAACCTGGTGAATACACAATTGGTTGTAAATATTATAAAAAAAGTGACACCTTAGTTCAATCAATAATGTTTAAGACTATAAAAATCTATCCAATTCCCGATGGATTTAATACAAAGGACGCTAGTTGTTTTGGAGGCACCAATGGTTCAGCTACAATATTACATACAGGAGGAACACCACCCTTCAGATATCTTTGGTCCAATGGTGATACATTACAAACTACAACAAATCTTGGTGAAGGATTATACTATGTTACAATAAATGATTCATGCAATTTACAATTTCATGATAGTGTCATTATCCTTGAACCTGGCCTTCATTCTATATATTTTGATTCAATAAAGCATGTTACTATCTGGAATGGAACAAATGGCTATGCGCGAGTTTCGGTTCATGAAGGAACCCCTCCTTTTCGATATGTATGGTCAAATGGAGATACAACAAACTACATTTACTTTCAGAAAGCAGGTAAATATTCAGTAATTGTCTCAGATTCATGCAATAATGCAGTCAGTGATACTGTTATACTTACCGAACCACCATACATTCCAATGAGTTCATTTTTCGACTCAATTCATCACAATATATGCTGGAATGGCAAAAAAGCATATGTAAGCATAATGGTAAATGGAGGAACACCACCTTATTCCTATAATTGGTCGAATGGAGATACAACCAGCTTTATCATCAATGTTGCAGCTGGTCATTATTCTGTGGTCGTTACTGATTCTTTTTCCGACACATTACATAGCGCAATTCAGATATTACAACCAAATCCCTTTTACACACGTACAGATAGCCTCACCCATATATTTTGCAGAAATGATAGTTCAGGATATATCAAGATCAAAACATTGGGAGACAATCCTCCTTTCACCCATTCATGGAATAATGGAACTCAAGGGCAAGAAATAAAGCATGCTAAAGCAGGGCTTTACTTCCTTAAAACATCTGATTCATTTGAGTGTGAAATTTATGATACTTTTGAGATAAAACAACCTGATTCCTTTATTATTACTGCTGATATTATTCAAAACATAGCTTGTCAGGGATCAAAAAATGGAAAGGCCAGAATAAACACAATTATAGGAGGAACTCCGAATTTTCAATTCTTGTGGTCAAATGGCGATACTTCAAGATTATGCGTTAAACTAGGACCTGGTCGACTCATAGCATTTGGCACCGATTTTTGTGGGAATTATTCCACTGACACCATCTATTTACAAGATGGATTACCCATAGGAAACAGACCAATAATTGGCAATAATTATACTGTAATTGATTCTGTTTTTGACTTTAGAACAGATTCTATTACAAACGCAAATTATTATTGGTTCATACAAAAGGGATTGATATTAGCTGGTCAGGGAACCTATAAAGTACAAGTAAAATGGCAAAACATAGGAATTGATACTTTATCAGTATTAGTAAATATAGATGGATATTGTAAAAGCACTTCTTATTATTACCCAAAAGTTACTGTCGGTAAAACTGAAATATCAAATGACTTCCCTGAATTTTACCCCAATCCAGCTTCAGAAATATTGAGAATCGATGGATTAAATAAGCTAGCAGTTTATACAATCCGAATCATAGATATCAATGGAAAGACATGTTCTACTCAACAAATTATGGGAGTAAATAATCTTGATATTGATGTCTCATATCTTGAAAGCGGATTGTATACAATTTCAGTCATTTCCGAAAGGAACTTCTACAACTCACTATTTATCAAAAAATAACTCCAATACATTACAACTTTTATTGGATAGAACACATGCTAACTTTAACACTTTCACAACATTAATCGTTCAGTTCCATGAAATTCAATATGAAAGTACTTTACCTTGTTCAATATTTTATATCTAAATTAATCCTTGATACAAACTCTAATTTCTTTCAAATTATAACATTATGAACCTGATTAAAGCATTCATTATTTCTCTTCTGTTATTTCTAAACTTTCAATTAACAGCACAAGTCAGAAATTATACCTTTCAGGATACTATCACAGGTTTTAATCCGATTAGTGGTGGAACACAACATGGTTCTGCTACAGTTGATGATGCCAGTTATAGCGGACTAAGTATCGGCTTCAGTTTCCTCTTTAACGGACAAACCTATACGAAAATAAGTATCAATAGCAACGGTTACATTGCATTTGGCTCATCGATTGTTGAAACCTATAACCCAATTAGTGATCCGGATGGAACCGCAAACATCGTTTCTGCTTTAACCTACGATTTGAAGGGACAATCAAATGGTGAACTTAGATCTCAATCGATAGGAACAGCTCCAAATCGGGTATTTGTTGTGCAATGGTTGAACTTTAAAAGATATGGATTCAATGGCGATAGCCTCGATTTTCAAATCCGTTTATCGGAATCAACGAATAAAATTGACATTGTTTATGGGCGTTGTGAATTAGCTGGCTATACAAATTCTATCGATAATTTATTTGAAGTGGGCTTAAGAGGATATAGCAATACAGATTTCAGTAATCGAAAAATCGGAAATTCAGATAATTGGAGCAATTCAAAAAATGGAACAAACAACAGCGACAGATGCCGAATAACAAGCAGTATTTCTCCTCCCCCAGGTCTATCATATTCATGGGAAAAAATCATTTATCAGCATGATGTGTCGATTGACCAGATCATCACAACTTCTGGCTGTGGAGCAAGTTCTTCTGAGGATATTTCTATTCGTATTAAAAATAATGGAATTCAAACCCAAAACACAGTTATAGTAGGCTACCAAATCAATGGGGCAAATGCGGTAATTGATACATGTACGCAGTCTATTGCTTCAAATTCTAGTATCCTATTTTCATTTTCGCAAAAAGCAGATTTCTCATCCTATGGCAATTTCGAAATTACAGCTTGGTCGAGCTTGGCAACTGATACATTTTATGCGAATGACACCTTATTTGCCCACACGCTTTTTTCAACTCCTTCTATTGATTCTTTTCCGTATTTCACAAACTTTGAAAATAATGCGAGCTATTGGCATAGTGGAATTATTACCAGCACCAATCCATGGGAATGGGGAGCACCTGCCCAAACAAAAATTAATTCAGCATATAGCGGAAGTAAGTCATGGATGACCTATTTGGGATCGAATTATCCCGATAATTGCCAAAGTTATTTACAATCTCCCTGCTTTAATTTTTCTGGTTTTGCAAGCCCTAGCTTATCTTTTTACATGCGACTTGAAACAGAAAACAAATGGGATCCGATGGTTGTAGAAGCAAGTACTGATCAGGGGCAAACATGGAAAAGAGTAGATAGTTCTAACACCAATTTTTACAATGCTACAAACACTGGAGGACCTTTTGCCCCTCCTTATTTTAGTGGGAGTAATTCCTCTTGGACAAAATACACAGCTAGTTTAAGTGATTTTGGCAACGAAACTTCAGTGAAAATTCGCTATCGCTTTTTAGCGGATGGATCAAGTAATGATGAAGGCATTGCCATTGATGATATCAAGATTTTTGCACAAACCGATATTGCTTTAATTGGATTGTTTTTACCGGCCGACAGTACATGTGGAGACAGCATGCAGGATGTTTATATTATTGCCAAAAACATCGGTGCAGGAAAAACGTACAACATCCCCTTTCGGGTTCAAATTTCAGGACCGCTTACAAAAACCATTAGCAAGTCAGTAAATATTTTGAATGCAAATCAAATCGATACGCTCTGGATAGGAACTTTTAATTCCACTGTAGGTGGTCAATTCCAATTCAAATGCTTTTCTCGCTTTGGTAGTGATGACAGAAGAGGAAATGATACGATTTGGGCAAGCAGGTATATTTACCCCACTGTTCCTCAGGGAGGAAAAATAATTCCTTATTTCATTAACCACAAAACCATATTTAATGCAGGAACAGCAGCCGATCCTGACATTTCTTGTCATTCAGATACCAGCTACTATACATTTCAATTACCAACTGGTTTGAGCTGGAACGACTATGGAACTGCTTGGACAATTAGCGATGCAAAAATTGAAACTGAATTCGGACAATGGCCCATTATGAAATACATTAGTGATCCTGCACAAACACATCAAATGCTATTTTTGCTTATTACAACATCTTACGATACGGATAGCCTTTTCAGAATTAGCTTAAGCTTGAATCTATCGAATGGATGTAGTCGTGAATATGAGCATTACCTGAAAGTTGGAGAAAATATAAGTCCTGAGTTTTCAGTGAACAATACATGTATGGGCACTTCCAGTCATTTTGCCAACCTCTCAACAGTTTCCTCAGGAAACCTCAACTATCATTGGGATTTTGGGAACGGTGACACTTCAGTTACTGCTAACCCTGTTTACTCCTATGCTATTGCTGACTCTTATAACGTAAAGCTTATAGCCACAGCCACTTCTGGCTGCACTAATGATTATAACGCACAAGCAATTGTTCATGAATCGCCTTCTGTTTCGTTTAACTTAAATGATATGTGTGTTAACGATACAGCCTGGTTCATTAATCAGACTCCATCGCTTTTTGATACGATTAACTTTTACTGGGATTTTGGAAATGGACTATTTTCAACTTCCTATAATGGCTTTTCATTTTATGACAGTGGTCAATATTGGATTACATTAAAAGCTTTAACTAATCATGCATGTTCCGATTCAATTAGCAAATTATTAACTGTTTATCCTTTGCCTATTATTGACTTCACTACCCATGAAATTTGCCTTGGCGACACGGTCTTTATGACAAATTCGTCAATCGATCCTTGGGGAAATGCACTAACATATCATTGGCATTTTAACAAAACAGATACATCTACACTGAAAGAGCCATATTTTATTCCAACAACATTTGGAAACTTTGACATCAGACTATCTGCTTTCTCAGATAAATTATGTTCAAAATATCTGGTAAAATATGTGAATGTAAATGCAATACCTCAAGCTGACTTTAACTACTTAATGCCTCAGCTTTGTTTGGGAGATACATTGAAAATAAACAATAACTCTTCTATTGCCAGCAGCGACACTTTGAATTTTAGATGGGAATATGGTTTACAGGATACATCCACAGTTTACAGTCCGATTGTCGTTCCTGATACAATGGGAAGCTTTAGTATGCAATTAGTTGTTCAATCAAATAAACAATGTGCAGATACCATCAGCAAGCAGATTCAGGTTTATGAGAAGCCCTATGCCAACTTCACTATCGATAATAAAACCATCTGTTTTGGAGATACCTTAAAATTCAGTAATTCATCATTTATTTCCTCTGGCGACACACTTCACTATGTCTGGCTATTTGATGGGATTGATACATCAAGCAAAGAGAATCCAAATTATAAACCAACTGTTGATGGATCAATTGACATATTGTTAACCAGCATATCAAGTTTTGGATGCTGGGATACAACTAAACAAACAGCTATTGTTTACGAATTACCTGATGCCAGTTTTACCAACACTATACAAACGCATGGCTTAGTTGACTTTATGCCAAACGACACCAACCTCCTCTCCTATCTTTGGTTTTTTGGAGATGGAGATAGTAGTACAATAAAACTAGCAAGTCATACCTACAAAATTGATCAGGAATACAAGGTCAATCTCATTGTCAGCAGTATTGAAAGCTGTATAAATAAAGACTCCTCTTTCATTAATATTACCGGAGCAGGAATTGTTAATTCAACTTATCTGGATAATTTTAACGTATATCCAAATCCTTTCAAGCAGTCTGTTGAAATTGAGTTTACACTTACTCAGCCTTCCGAACTCAATTTTCAATTGTATGATTTACATGGCAAAATGGTTTTCAATGGTAAATCTAAGCTATACCCTTCAGGAGCTAACAAAGAGAAATTAGCTGTAGATAAACTAGCTTCAGGCAATTATTTTATTCGGATTGTTAATGCTGAAAACCAAGTTGTAATGAAAATGATTACAAAAACAAAGTAATTCCCCAACCTTTAAGACCTAATAGGTTGATTCAAACCTGTTAGGTCGAATAAAACCTGCTAGGTCGTGTCAAGCCGGTTATGCTATTTAAAACTATTGGGTCAAATTTCTACCCACTCAGAATAGTTAGTGGTTCTTTTTTCAGGTGTAATATTTGCTTTATTTGCATATAAAAAACACAAATGAAAAGATTTCTTAGCTTCCTCATTTTACTATTCATTTCTTCATTGCTCTATTCACAATCATTAACAGAACAATTAGGTGGCATTAAAAGCAATTATATTATTTCAAGTAATAATGAAATTGTTGAAGTTGCCAGTCAGTTTATTATCAAAAGAGGCAATTATGATTACACCTATTTGAGCGAAGGTGGTTTCGGCTATGGTTACGAATCCTATTGGCTAGAAATACAGTTGAATACGAACATAAAACCTATTGAAAAAGAAAGTAGTAATAAGCGCAGACACTTTACCATTTCACTTTTCGATAAAAATAATCAATTGCTATTAAGCAAAAGCTATTGGATTTCTGAAGATCAAAAGGTCAAAAGTGAGCATTTAGACACCTTAAACCAGCAATATTTTTCACTAAATTTAGTAGATATACAAATCGTATTGTTAAATAATGTGAGTAGAATTGACATAATGGAAGTGTTTGAAAACAAAGAAAAGACGAAATAATTAGTTCAGCCCTACCTCTCTCCCATAAAATTTTCGACCTAACAGGTTGAAAAAAACCAGTTAGGTCAAATTTTATTCATTTTAAACACATTTCTTTCAACTCCAACTCAGTTCCATCGAACACATTAATATCTACTCGTCCGTTAACACCAGCAACATGACCTCTTTCGGAGTATTGCCAAAACAACCACTTGGCAGTAGATGGTTTTTTAACTCGATTATAATTCGCAACCCACAAACCATATTCTTTAAATTCTGATCGCAAATATTGCCTATAGAAAGCTGAACCAGAATAAATAACGGGCTTAATACCATAATGCTTCTCCACGATGTTTAACCAATTGCTTACTCCTTTTTTCAGGTTAGCAACTGATTGTGTGGTTGATAATTTTTCAATATCTAATATAGGGGGGAAATCTCCTTCTTCGAGTTTTACCGTATTGATAAAATTCTCTGCTTGCTGGGTAGAATTTTCATTGGGTCGGTAATAGTGATAAGCACCGCATACAAAACCTTTCTTTTGTGCCTTTGCCCAATTTCTTTCAAAATACTTGTCCACTTTGTTATGCCCAGCTGTTGCCCTGATAAAGGTAAATTTTATTGGATGTTCACCAAAAATATTCTCAACTTTACGCCAGTCAATCCGACCTTGATATTCTGAAACATCCAGTCCATAAACATCCCATTGCGCAAACAGTTTGTCAAATTCGTTGGGATGATTCCTGACAAGCTCATAGGTTTTGTAAATAATTCGGTTACCATATTTATAACCAAAATATGCAGCAAATAATAGCATGGCAGCCGAAATCATTATAATGGAAAGCAAACGTGGTCTGAGATTTCTTCTACCAATGCCTTTTTGTGATTTTCCACAATGAGGACAATAATTAGCGTTTGTATCTATTGAGCTTTTACAAGAAACACATAAATGTTCAGACGAAGAATTTTCCATATACATTTTGCCTAGAGAGATCAATTTTAATGGAATCAAAAATAAAGGAAGATGAAGATTAAAAAAAATCTTTTGCAACCATTGTGTTCTTTTATTCGTCCTACTTTTGATTGCTTCAAAACATTTTTAATTATCGAAAATTACATAACAGAAAACTGTATATTTGATCTTGTTATCTATTCTTTTTGATTTAAAACTATTCCATATGACGCACTTTAAAAGTCATCAGAAATTCAGATGTATTGTTTTTGTTTTTCTATTTTCAATTATTTACTTTTCTTCAACAGCACAATGTACGTTACAAGCCGATAAAACCACTGCATGCCTAGGAGATAATATTAGATTCTCTATACCAGCTACAACTACCTTTAATGCCATAAAATGGGTATATGGAACAGGCGATACAAGCTTACAACCTACATCTGTTACAAATTATGTGTACGATACATTTGGTGTTTTCACGGCTAGTGTAACACTTTACAACAGCGATGGCTCTGTTAAATGCGGACCCACTACATTAATCATAACCATCTACGATAAACCAAAAGCAGACTTTATATTACCCTTGACTGATATCATGTGTTTTGAACAGAATCTTTTCTGTTTTAAAGACAATTCCAAACCAGGTGTTTTCACCGGGGCTCCAATCAATTCTTATCACTGGGATTTTGGAGATGGAGTTTATAGTAGTACTATAAAAAACCCTTGTCACTCATATCATGTGGATGGCACCTTTGCAACTATTTTGACAGTAACGGATACGAATGGTTGCTGGGACACAGCAATGAGACCAGCAAGTATTACTGTACTTCCTAAACTGAATCCAAAATTTGAAACACAATTCATGATTAGATGTCCTGAAACACCAGTTACATTCAAGAATACAATGGATACAACTGGAAAGAATATTAAAGAATGGAGCTGGGACTTTGGAGATGGAACAGTCATTACCACAGATAATGATAGCCTTTGGGGAAAACCTCCATTTATCTACACTTATTCAAAAGATGGTACATTCAATCCGCAATTAAAAATTATAACATGGGATGGTTGTGTCGATAGCATAAAAAAGTTTTCAGGAGCTAAAAATATTTTCTATTATTTTGATATTGTCCAAAAATCAAATCCACCACAATGCTGGCAGGATAATGATTTGTGTTTCACTCAAAAACCAAGAAGAAATGCATACTATTGGAGATGGGATTTTGATGACCCACCGTCCATGTTATTAAATACCAATGATGAAGAATGGGATCCGTACCATCATTACAAAGCACCAGGGGTTTATCATATCAGCTTAAAAATATATGAACCAAACTGTATTCGCGATACAACATTCTGTGCATACGTTCCAATTGTAGGTCCACAAGCCATGATTAATATGCCTCCTCCTCCTGCCTTTCCAGCCAATGATCAACTTCAGGCAAAGCCGATCCCTGCATCCTACTGGCATAGCATGAGCAGTAGGTGCTTGAATCCTTCAGGAGACCCTGTTTATTATGTTAGCAGAACAACTACTACTCCTTTTCAGATTGGTCAAATTGACTCATTTTGTCATAGTTTACTCGATTCAGCGAACTTTGTAAATAATTATAAACCACATCCTTGCCTGACAGGAAATCCTCATCTTGTATCCAGAGATCTCCCTATTTCATCAGCTGCTAATAGCACAACTTTACTTTATGATGATGTGTTAGAAACCGGAAGTAATTGGTTGCCGGGTGATAATATACCTGCAGGTGTTCAGAATGGAAGCGTATATTTCCCCAAATCAGGGGGAGTGAATATACAGACCATGCACGATACGGATTTGTTTAAACACGATTGTTCAGGACCTAACTATGTGAGATTTACCAATAACTCCATTAAATATCGTTGGTATTATGCAATAGATGACAATCCTTTGCTTTATTTCCCGGTATTTGCATTGAAGCAAAGTGCAGGGACAAATCCTGATATGAAGTTTGATCAGTGTTATAATCCATCCTATCCCTGGGCAAGTGATAGCATGCAGTATTGGTGGGATTTTGCTGATGCAACTGCCAAAAACTGTACTTCTACTGTAGTTAAGCCCGATATGGATTGCAAATGGTCGAATGAAGTGCAACCATGGCATCTTTATAAAAACGATGGCTGTTATAGTGTGACTCTGTCTGTTACTGATACAATCACTAATTGTATGAGTGAAGCTTCTGTTAATATTGTTATGGAAGCACCTAATGCGGGTTGGGATGTTGCTCAATTTGGCATGTGGAAAAAAGACGTTCCAGCCATGAATTGGGCTAAACAATTAACTACATCACCAGCTGTAGGGAAGCGCGGACTCATATTGAACGGAATCCCTTGTGTAGGACAAAACTACCCTCAAATACCTTCTTTTAACGAAACACTTCCATCTTGCGCACGACAAACATGGTGGATGGTTTTTGATTCTGTAAATGACTGTTCAGCCACTTGCAGTGATACCACTAAACTGGATTTAGATTTGGATGGAATAGCTGAATCAATTGAAGTTCACAATACAATTAATTGTAATTGGATTGATGAAATGACCTTTATGATGATAGGTGGACAGTGGATATATGGCAATGGTGGTTGGAAAACCATTGGTCTTATTTTAAAAACAGGAGATTGTTTTGACACCTTCTTCTATCACGATTATAAATACATTGCACATTTAAATAGTGCGTTTAACATTAATGATCCATATAAATACAACAGCCAAACGGGCAAATATTTACCTATGGATTATTCTAATAATCAGCATTTACGCTTATGTCCAAATCAACAATTAATACTAAGTATTTCCGATACCAATCAGCTTGGGATAAGCAGCTTTAAGTTCTTTGCTGACAAGTATTTCCCCTATACATCGCCACAGTGGCCATCGGTATCGATGGAGGATAGCTTTAAACAAATAAAAGATACCATACGCAATTTATGTGATGCTCATAAGTTCGTTATTGATCCTTTTACAGGCAAGAAAATCTATACCGACTGTATCACGCATCCTGATTATACGCATAATGAAAAAACAGATTTCAGCTTTTTGCAAAGTTTATATAAAAAGGGCTATTTTGTTAAAGACACAATACTTCTGCTTACGCTAGCTGACACTTTGTTTATGAAACAAGATGGTGCTCCTAACATAAGCAATATAGAGCACGATTGGAGTATGACTGTACCCGGCAAATACCGTGTATATTCAAATATAAAAAACGTTTATGGATGCCAGACCGGAGCTAGTACAAATATTGTAGTCGGTCATTACGCTAATTTCGATGGAGACGATCTAGTAATTTGTGATAAGCCCGGTGGCGATACGGTTGTGTTTACACATGAAGTACGTTATTTTTGGGTCAAGCAAACTCCTTTTGAATCCGATTTAAATCCAAACGAATTCTGGGTAGATCCCTCAAATGCAAGTGGAATTTTAGGTCCTCCTATTAATCCAGCGCAATATGGAATAAGAGTGAATGCACCTTTAATCCCTGAAAAAGTAGAATGGAACTTTGGCGATGGAAGCGGATGGCATACCAATGCACTTCTTACTGATACCATC
>JABINZ010000168.1 GCA_018698135.1 Bacteroidota bacterium | reverse complement strand
GGTTTCACGGTAATGTAGGTTGTGTCGTAGCTTTTGCAATGAGAGTTTCCAACCCAATACAGAATTTGGTGCACACCACTACCCGACACATTGGTGTTGAATAAATCTCCACTTATAGAGGGACCCGACCAATAGCCAGGGCTAATATCTGCTTTCATTGTGTAAACACCACTGTTCTCGCATAGTTCAGGTACATCTTCAATAGTAGGTTTCAGCGAAGAAAAATAAACCCGAACGTATTTATAATCAGATGATGCGCATCCATATTGATCAATAAGCTGATAATCAGCCCGATTGGCAGAGCCATTTGTAATACTGCCATCTCTTGGATCAAAATAATATTTGCCTGCTACTTCGCTTATAGCAGTTCCTGACCAATAAAAACTATCAACTATGGGTGTTCCAACTAATTCATACAAACCGTGGTCAGAGCAAAGTAGGGTGTCGTTACCAGCATTAGCATGAACGAGTGGATAATTGAATAACTCGATGGTATCTTTCTTTTTGAGACCATTATGTAATTCAACTTCACAAATATATAGTCCTGTATTTTTAGTGGAATACGTATTTCCATATCCAAGTGGTGTAGGATTCCCTTTTTTATACCATGTAAAGTACTTGGCTGAAGAAAACTGGTTCAATACCTCATAATTTGCTTTTAATGTAACCTTATTATAGGAGCATTTGTAGATATCATCACCACAATTCACTATAAAACTATCATAAACAATAATTATTGAATCTTGCTGAGTACAGTTGGTTGTATCTGAAATGCTTAAAAAGACTTTTTCCTGAACCATTGTGTCTTTAAAATGAAACCATTTATTGAGATTGGTGACATCCAAATCGCTCCATTGAAAAGTTAAGTTACCATGCATGTTCTTAATTTGTGGTAACACACGACTGGAATCTATTCCGTACATAAATAGTGTTTCCGGCAGGTCAAGATACAAAGTGCTGCTATTAACGGCTAAATTATCAAAATAAGTTTGTTTGCAACTGTTGTTGATGTCGATCCGAAAAGGATAATTTCCCTGATTAATAATTTTGGCAAGTATTTTTTTTCCACTACCAGCAATGTCTGTAGAATTTGGCTGTGTCGATTTCCAA
The DNA here is from genome assembly GCA_018698135.1 of Bacteroidota bacterium. Classification (NCBI taxonomy): domain Bacteria; kingdom Pseudomonadati; phylum Bacteroidota; species Bacteroidota bacterium. The sequence goes on along the minus strand of JABINZ010000168.1, from coordinate 4,930 downwards.
ACATATTGATAATTGACATTGTAAGGGCTAAGTTCTAATTCAAAATTACCACAACCTAAATCAGTTTTATTTAACTGGAGAGCTATTGAATTAGGGCCATTAATTGTATAGTAGAATTGTTTGATCTGCTTGCCGGGCAAAGGACAAGCATTATCAGTAGCCGATATAAAGAATGATCCTGTTTTTCCACTATCCGAAACATGTGTAGGTATTTTGAGTATGCCTGTTGGGTGTTTTTCCTGATGATTGCTAGTAGTCCATTTAGCATTTGCGATGCTATTGTCAAAGTGTAAAAATACGCTGTCGCTGGTGTTATTATCGTCAGTAGTAATGGTAAATTGTAACGTATCGCCTGCACAACCTTGTTCAAAAACGTTTGCTGATATTTCGGGAACATAATTAGTAGAACAGGAAATGACAATAATTGTATATTCTCTGTTTTGCTCAGCAATAGTGGTCATAACACCATTAATACGTCTCCATTGTTTGATTTTTACAGCCAAGGGGGTACCCTCAATTTTCATTGGCTGGTAGTAGATATTGCCTGTAAAGTTATCTAAATGAAATCCTCGAGGTTTCGGTAAATTTTTGTTTGGAAATCCCCAAAAATAGATTGGCTTGTTATAGGTATATGCACCTGAATAGACAAAAGCTGAAGCTGGACCTGTCAGCGAAGGAATTAATTCATAGGAAAGCGAATCCAAAAGATTTCCAGCACTGTCTTTATCTGTGTCTTTTGCACCCATTTGGTATATTTGATCCTGCCCAATGCATGTTAAAAATACAGGATCGCTTTCAAATGTTGGTGATGAGTTAACAGCTCCAATGCAGCGGTTAAATGTCGAAAGCATAAATAAATTCTGGTAAGCAGCTCCAGTTGTAATGATATTTGTAGGTCTTTGTCCGGCATTAAAATTCAAATTGATGGAACAACAACTTCCTGCATTCGAAAGGACAACTAATTTACTGCTTGTATATTTTGAAAAACCATAAGGAAACGTGCAATTGTAAGGAGGTAAACATCGGTTACAGCTTGTTGCACAGGTGGGTGTCACATCTACATAAGAGGGGCTTGGCAAATTGAGTGTAGCCAGTGTATCTCCGCTTGTTGAACAGCTAACAACAACAATAGGATTTACCAAAGGAGTATAGTTGCAATCCCGATAATAGGTTGCTGTGATAATAAAACTATCCTGCCCCACACAATTCCAGGAGATATGTCCTCCAATACTGCTGCCAGCAGTTGATTTGGACACTGTGAAAAGTCCAAATAGCGTAAATAATACAAAGAGTCTGAGCAAATTATGCATGATATTAATACTTATATGTGAAAGAAAAGCATTTATGAAAATATAAAGTTAGGTAAAAACTCTTGAATCCCCACAGATAAAGCTTTGTGGAGAAGAATTTAGTCTTGATGAATGAGTATTTTTATTATCCCGGGCTCAGACCAATAGGCTATGAATTATTGAATTATCTCTTTTTCCCTCATAAAATTCAGACTGCCTATGTGAAAACTAAAGAAGTTGAAACTAATAATAATCCCAAACTTAGGTTTTTAGTATTTTTGTCAAATGTTTAACTACAAAATACAATTTCTTTTGTTTTCCCTAATCATTGCTTGTGGAATCACTTCATGCAGGGATACATATACACCCAAGCCACCTGCTTATTTTAGAATTGACTATCCTGAACATGCCTACCAGCATTACGATAGCAGCTGCAACTTTGTATTCGATTATCCGATTTATGCAACTTTAGAAGACGACAAAGACAGAAACTCGGAACCATGCTGGTTTAATATAGTATATACACCATTTGATGCCCGATTGCATTTGAGTTATAAAAGAGTAGAAAACCTTGAACATTTTTTTATACTGACAAAAGATTCGAGGGAATTGGTTTATAAACATACCGTAAAAGCAGATGCCATCAGAGAAAATTTAATACTAACTGATCAGGAAGGAGTGAGTGGTAAATTATATGAGTTAGATGGCAGTACTGCAACGGCTCTGCAGTTTTTTGTGACCGATTCTTTACAACATTTTTTGAGAGGATCGTTGTATTTTAACAGCCAAATAAACCGAGATTCAATGGATCCAATAATTGATTTCCTGACGGTTGATATCAAACATATGATCAATAGCCTGGAATGGAAATAATTCTCAAAACCAATATCTGAAATCATTATTCTGACATCCTAAAGTGGTTTATCGAAGTCACATATTAAAAACTGAAATTGAATATCTGAAAGGTGTTGGTCCGGCCAGGGCTGCCGTGCTTAAGAAATATCTTGAGCTGTTTACATTTGACGATTTGCTTAACTACTTTCCATTTCGATATGTTGATAGAAGTAAGATTTATAAAATTGCTGATATCAATTCAGATGCTGCTCAAATTCAAATTCAAGGTGTGGTGAGCAGGGTCTCAGAAATTGGGACTGGGAAAAGTAAACGTTTGATAGCTACTTTAAAAGATGATAGCGGAAGTATAGAGCTCGTGTGGTTTAAGGGGCAAAAATGGATGAAACAAATTGTGAAAGAGGGCTATGAATATCTTGTATTTTGTAAGCCAAGTCGTTTTAATTCGATTTACAATATGGTTCATCCCGAAATTGAACTTTATGCTGAACGTGATGAAAGAAAAGCAAAAGTAAAGTTTCAACCTGTATATAGTAGTAGTGAAAATGCCGTGGCCAAAGGCTTGGATTCCAAAGGAATATTTAAACTACAGATTGAACTGCAAAGCATTTTGTCGTGGAATATTCCTGAAATACTTCCTGCAGAAATTTTGAAAAAATTCAAATTGATTTCAAGAAAGGAAGCCTATCAGATAATTCATTTTCCAAAAGATTTAGCGGAGGTTGAAAAAGCCAGAAATCGCCTGAAATTCGAAGAACTCTTTGTGCTTCAGTTTGAATTGCTTAAATACAAACAAAATAGGGGGAAAGCTTATAAAGGCTTTATGTTCACTACAGTTGGTGAGTATTTTAATACCTTTTACCACAACATTTTACCCTTCGAGCTAACCAATGCACAGAAAAGAGTAATTAAAGAAATTCGTATTGACATGAAAAGTGGTCGGCAAATGAACCGATTACTGCAAGGGGATGTAGGAAGTGGAAAAACCATTGTTGCTTTGATGAGTATGCTCATTGCCATTGATAATGGATATCAGGCGGTAATTATTGCTCCAACAGAAATTTTGGCCAATCAACATTTTCAGAATATGCAATCCTTAACACAAGAACTTGGATTGCAAGTGGGATTGTTAACCGGATCATCAAAAGCAGCTGTTCGAAAAAAACTGGATGAAGAGCTCCGATCTGGAAACATGCATATTGTGATAGGTACACATGCCTTATTGGAGGAAAAAGTTGTTTTTAAGAAACTTGGATTGGCTATAATAGACGAACAACATCGTTTTGGTGTTGCTCAAAGAGCTCGCTTATGGGCTAAATCGAAAACGCCTCCCCATGTTTTGGTGATGACGGCCACACCCATTCCGCGAACATTGGCTATGACGTTTTATGGTGATTTAGATACATCAGTCATTGATGAATTACCGCCCGGTCGTAAAGAGATTATTACCAAACATTATTTTGAAAAGAGTCGTTTGGCTGTTCAAGGTAGTATGAAGAAAATTATCCAAAAAGGTCAGCAAGTTTATATTGTTTATCCACTTATTCAGGAGTCAGAAACCCTGGATTACCAAAACCTGATGGATGGTTATGATGTTATTGCCAGGGATTTTCCTCGACCAGAATATCAGTTGGGCATTGTGCATGGAAAAATGAAATCGGAAGACAAAGAGCAAGAGATGGCTCGGTTTAAAAAGGGGGAACTTCATATTCTTGTATCAACTACTGTGATTGAAGTAGGGGTAGATGTTCCTAATGCCACAGCAATGATTATTGAAAGTGCCGAGCGCTTTGGCTTATCGCAATTGCATCAGTTGCGTGGACGGGTTGGACGAGGGGGAGATCAATCCTATTGTATTTTAATGACTGGAAATAAATTAACAACTGATGCACGAACTCGCCTGGAAACCATGGTTAGAACCAATGATGGCTTTAAAATAGCTGAAGTAGATTTGAATATTCGTGGGCCTGGCGATTTAGCAGGTACTCAGCAAAGCGGCTTGATGAACTTTCGGATTGCTAATCTGGCAACAGATCACAAAATTCTTAATGCGGCTCGTGTGGCAGCTTCCCATATTATTGAGAATGATCCCGAATTGATTGATCCTGAAAATCAAGGATTAAAATTATTTCTCAAAGAACAGGCACAGCAAAAATTTAATTGGAGTAAAATTTCATAAATACAAAGGGAATACGGATTATTCCTTGTATGAATGAAGAAAGAATTTTATATTGGCAATCAATTTGCAACCCAATAATGAAAAAAGAACACATGAAAAAGTTACTTTTAGTTTTAGTAGGAATGGTATTTCTTTCAAGCGTAGGATTTGCCCAGCACATTTCAGACGAAACCAGTAAATCGTATTATGATGAGGCAAAAACAAAACTCAAAGAAGTTTATTCATTTGTTGAGGTAACAACATTTAGTGCAACAGGCGATCAGACTATTACCGGAACCAAAATGAAAAAACATGGTCCTTATTTCTTTTATTATGAAAATGGTAAGTTGAAAATTCAAGGAAATTATAAAGGTGATAAAAAACACCTAACCTGGACCTATTATGATGAAACAGGGAAAGTTTTGAAAGTAGAAGAGTATCGAGATGGAGAAATGACATCATCGAAATAATATAAAAAAAACGTACAGCAAGGGAACTATAGCAATATGGTTCCCTTTTATTTTTGTTGAGAATTAGAAAAAGGTCATTACATTGTTGAGATTCAAAATGTAATTGACTAGTGTGTGAGATCAGGGGTTGCCAGATAAGCATTAGCTATATCGTAAAAAAG
>JABINZ010000167.1 GCA_018698135.1 Bacteroidota bacterium | reverse complement strand
CTCCCCGACTGGATTAAGTCTGCGACTTAATCCCTTTATGCATCAGCAGTGCCTCTCATAAGTGATCCAAGGCAGCAATAATGTAGGACCGAATTGCATTCGGTCAATAATGTATGGTCGAAATGCTTTCGATCAAAATTGGTATCACAACAGTCCGATTGTAAATCGGACCTACAAGCACTTTCTCTTTGCCCCCCACTGGTTTAAGTTTGGAACTTAAACCTAAAAGTACTTTCTCTTTGACTGAGAACATTGAAATATTAATTTTAAGCTACACACAGAAATAAATGATAGGATTAAGTCACAGACTTAATCCAGAGGGGTTAACTTAAAGTTCTATTAACTTTTTAATATGAACTATTTCCCTCTATTCCTTTGCCATTAACATCCAGATATTTAAGTTTGCTTTCAGTTTAACAAATATCCTATGAAACGCTTCCTATTATTTGCTTTCTTAATTAGCTTTATCTCTTTAGATGCACAAAATCTTATCAATGTTAATCCTGATCCAAATGGCGAACCATGGATAGTCGGAGGTTTCAGAGAATTAACAGATAAAGAAATAGAAGATATTCCAGAATGGAGTCCAGAGATTTCTTCCTACAGAATTACTTTGCCTTCGCGAGTTGATAATACATTGCATACATATTTTCGAAGTATCGTTCTTCAAAGCGGAGGAAGTTGTAGTCAGGCTAGCGGAATCTCTTACATTTATACCTATGAGGTTAATCGATTAAGGAACTTGCCTTCAATTGATTCTGTCAATCTATATCCATCACACTTCACTTATAACTTTCTGAACAATGGAAATGACGACAATGGATCAAATTACACAGATGGTTGGCAAATACTTAAAGACAATGGTTGCCCAACTTTGAAGGAATATGGAGGCTTATATCCCATCGGAGATAAAGGCTGGATTAGCGGTTATGACACTTATTACAAAGGAATGGAAAACAGAGTTATCAGCTATTACAGGCTTAAAGTCAATACACCAGAAGGACTTAATACCTTGAAGCATTATTTAGCAAATCATGGAGACGGCTCACAAATAGGTGGAATCGTAAACTTCTCAGCAGGTGCTGCCACTGCTAAAAATCGACCTATTCCATTAGGCCAATATCAGGAACGAAAAAGAATTATTGTTGAATGGTCTGATCCTGTTGATCATGCCATGACCTTTGCCGGATATGATGATTCTGTGCGTTATGATGTGAATGGTGATAAAAAATATACCAATGATATTGATATTACAGGAGATGGTATTGTGGATATGCGCGATTGGGAAATTGGAGCCATGATTATGGTTAATAGCTGGAGCGAAAGCTGGGGTGATAGTGGACGTGCATATAATCTGTACAGAAATCTTGCACTGGAAGTAAGTGAAGGAGGGATTTCAAACGGACAAGTGTATATGGTTATACCAGAAGTGAATTATGTGAAGCCTGAAATGACACTGAAGTTAAAACTACAGCATGAAAAACGAAATAAGCTTAACATTAAGATTGGTATTGCTGAATACATTAACGATACTGTTCCTGAGTATGAAATAACGATTAATCAACTTAATAAAAGGGGAGGAGGATATCCTATGCAGGGGAATAGTGATGACCCGATTGAGATGGGATTTGATATTAGTTCACTGCTCCACATTGAAGATATTGAAATGGCAAAAGTCTTCGTAAGTATCTCTGAAGATGATGAGGATACATCTGCGAATGGAACATTATTAAGTTGGTCAATTATAGATTATAGAAATGGAATTCAGGAGTATGCTGCTTCTGATACGATGCTAGATATTGTAAATGATGGTTTAACCCGATCGTCAATAACACTTGGTTTTCAGGCATTTCCACCTATAAATCTTAGTGTTACTCCACAATCGAATACCTATCTGTTAACTTGGGATAAACCATCTGACATTAGTGGATTAACAGATTATATTATTTTTAAGGATGGATATGAATACAAATTTGTAACGGATACTTTTCTATCTGAAATCCTTGTACCAAATGGAACAAAATATAAAGTGAAAGCAAGGTTTAATACGCTTGTATCAACACCATCAAATACTGTGATTGTTGAGAATAATCTTCATTTGCCTGTAGCGGGTTCGGGCTATTCCTTAAAATATGACGGAAATAATGATTGTGTGAATTGTGGAGATGGAGTTGATATTTCTAATCATGACTTTACCATAGAGTTTTGGGCCAAAAGAAATCCTGAGTCGGGTAACCAATTTGTAATTGGTGGTGGAAAATACAATAAAGGGCATCATGGTTTGCATATTGGATTCCGCAACAATAAGTTAATGTGTGGTTTTTGGGGAGATGATGTACATACAGATGATATTTATATAGATTCTGCCTGGCATCACTGGACCATAACATTTGATACAACAACAAAAATGCAGCATATTTATAGAGATGGTTTCATGGCAGGCGAAAGGGAAGCTGATGAAAACTATATGGGAACAGGTAATCTTTATATCGGTTGTATGAAAGGCAGTACCTGGTGGTACAAAGGCGAATTAGATGAAGTACGCATTTGGAACTACATTCGAAGCACAGAGCAGATTGAAAAGAATATGTTTTTACGATTGGCAGGAAATGAAGCAGGTTTGTTGGGCTATTGGAATTTTGATGAGAGAGCAGGAACCGTTTTGAATGATGTTTCTGATTCGAATAATACGGGAACCCTAAACGGATTTTCAGAGAAAGCATGGGTGAATTCTGAAGCATGGGCAAAACGATTACTTCAAAAGCAAAATGATACCATAGTGGTTTTTAGTGGTTACAGTAAATCTGGAAGTACAATTGTGTGTGAAATTCCAAAGCAACCTCAATTTGGTCGTTTAGTGATTGATTCAGTCAGTTCAAGAATATTGTATATTCACGAAAATGAGTTTAGTGGAATTGATGAATTTACTTTCAGAATAGTCGACAGTAGTTTATCCTCACTCTATTTTGTTGAAATCAGTGCTGATTTGTTACAATCCGTGGCTGATGTAAAGATGGAAAGTATACTTGTCTATCCAAATCCTGTAAAAGATAAATTGCATATTAGGCTGAATACACGAGCCCAATCTTCCATTTTAGTTTCGGTTTATGACTTAAAAGGAAATCTGCTATTCCATGATCAAAAAACAATTGGTGTTCATTCAAATGAATTTCAAATTGACATAGCAGATCTAGCAAAGGGTAATTATATCATTCAATTGAACTACAACCAGAAATCAAAGTCATTTAAAATACTTAAGTCAGAATAATAGTAATGAAATATATCATCATATTAGGAGATGGGATGGCAGATTATCCCATGGAGCGTTTAGGAAATAAAACACCACTGCAAGCAGCCAATATTCCAAACATTGACAAACTGGCTAAGATGGGTCGTACTGGAAGATTAATTACAGTACCAGCAGATATGCCACCGGGAAGTGAAATCGCCAACATGGCTGTTTTAGGTTATGATGTAAAGAAGGTTTATCAAGGGCGGGGAGTGCTTGAAGCAGCCAGTATGGGAGTAGAGCTTGATGAAACTGATTTGGCCATGCGCTGCAATATCATTTGCATTGAAAACGGAATTATCAAAAATCATTCAGCCGGACATATTTCCAATGAGGAAGCTTATGAGCTGCTCGTGGCTTTGAAAAAGGAATTGGATTCAGATATTATTACCTTTCATCCTGGAGTCAGTTATAGACATTTATTGGTCGTCAAAAATGGAGTTAATGATTTCAGTTGCACACCACCGCATGATGTTCCGGGAACTCCTTCTTTGGATGTGATGGTAAAAGCAAATAACTCAGCATCAGCTACTGGCGATTTGTTGAATGAATTGATACTTAAATCTCAGGAAATACTTTCAAAACATCCTATTAATCTAAAAAGAATAGCAGAAGGTAAAGATCCGGCTAATTCAATCTGGCCATGGTCGCCTGGTAATAAACCTGAAATGAAAACATTGCAGGAGCTTTATGGTAAAACAGGTGCTGTTATTTCGGCAGTTGATTTATTGTATGGAATTGGCGCTTATGCTGGAATGAAAGCCATTAAAGTGCCCGGTTCAACAGGTTTGTACGACACCAATTATGAAGGAAAAGCTGAAACTGCCTTAAAAGCTTTGGAAGAAGTTGATTTGGTGTATCTTCATATTGAGGCTTCTGATGAAGCAGGACATGAAGGAAATGCTGAACTCAAAACAAAAACCATCGAATATCTTGACAATAGAGTTGTTAAATTCCTGATGGAGGAAACAGCAAAGATGGAAGAGGACGTTGCTCTGGCTGTAATTCCCGATCATCCAACACCTTGTGATTTAAGAACCCATACACACGATTCAGTTCCTTTTATTATTTATCATCCTGGAGTGGAAGGTGATTCTGTGAAGGAATACAATGAAGAAAGTGTTAAGAAGGGATTTTATGGTGAACTGAAAGGCGATGAGTTTATCAAGGCTTTGTTTAGTAAATAATTCTAAAAACCAGCTAATTAACAAATGAGCAATAGAATATAGAATAACGAGTTTAGAAGTGAATTGTACATTTGAAATGCATTAAAGTTATTATTCATTATTACTGAAAACTTCTAAATTCTTAATTCGAATGCATGCGTACAGAAATAAAGTGTATTAGGGTTCAATTATTTGATATTTTACAAGTGTTAAGACTAGGTTTTATGGAGAGTTGAAAGGCGATGAGTTTATTAAGGCTTTGTTTAGTAAATAATTCTAAAAACCAGCTAATTAACAATTGAACAATAGAATATAGAATTTAGAAGTACTTGATTTTGTTCCAAAATCATCTAATATTCAAAAATATTGTTATAAGCTATTTTGTTCATTACAAATCAACCGATAATGAGTTTACAAGGAAAAACAGTTTTAGTCACAGGTTCATCACGTGGTATTGGAAAAGAGTCAGCTAAACTATTGGCTGAAAAAGGTGCAAATGTCATCATTCAATATCACAAAAATCGAGAAGCTGCAGAGGCTACTTTAAGAGAATTAAAACCAGCAAATCATATCATCATTCAAGCAGATTTATCAAATGATGAATCTCTCAAAAGTTTGGTTCATAAAGTTTTAGAGAAATATGCTAAAGTTGATGTTTTGGTTAATAACGCAGGTGTTTTCGACATACTTGAATTCGAGATTGCAGATTTGGAAGCTTGGCAAGAGCATTGGCAGAAAACTATCTCTCTCAATTTGTATGGTCCGGCAAATCTGTCTTTCCTATTGGCTAAACACATGACTGAAAATGGAGGAGGACGTATTGTAAATATTTCTTCAAGAGGTGCATTTAGAGGTGAGCCAGTTGCCATGGCTTATGGTGCCTCAAAAGCTGGGCTCAATGCATTAGGACAGTCGATGGCAAAAGCTTTAGCCCCAAAAGGCGTTTTTGTCTATACAATTGCACCGGGATTTGTTGAAACAGATATGTCGAAACCAGCCTTGGATAGTCCTATGGCTGATATGTTTCTCAATGAAAGTCCATTAGGTAGGGTTGCTCAACCTGAAGAAGTCGCCAATATGGTTCATTACTGTGCGGATGAAGCTCCTGAGTTTATGACTGGATGTATTATTGATATCAATGGAGCTTCATATTTAAGGACTTAGTGATTTCGAAAAAAGAGAAATTAAGTTATTTGAGGAACTTAAGTTGATCTAAATGTTTTTGATTTGACCGTGATTTTTCTAGTAAAAAAAAGCGAGTAATAATCTTACTCGCTTCAAATTTTTTAGTGTTTCTAACAAGTTTTATTTCAGTTCAATTGCCTTTAATTTAGCTTGATTGAATCTTTCTTCTGCTTTCATCTTTGCACGGTTTGTTATTTCAATTGCCTTTCTAATTTCAACGTCCGAATCTGTTAGAAAGGAGTCCTTTTTGCCTTCAAGATAGGACTGATGCTGATTTGCGTTAATACCTATTTTTGACTTATATTTTGTTACTGCTTTCTCTTCTTTTGCATCTATCTTTTCTTTCTTCAAATCAGCTTTTGAAGTAATTTTCTGGATTTTAATATTCGCTTTAGTATTTACTTTTTCAATATCAACCTCAGCAATTGTTTCTTTATCCCGAATTTTATTCAGATATTTCAAATCAAATTTTGCTTTTTTTGCCAAAGCCATGTTTTCAACACTTGCATAAAGTGCATCAGACTTATTCTTGGATTCTGTTCTTTTATTATTGGCGATTTGGGCAGCAATTTCAGAAGCTTTATTGAAATCCATTTCAGCTTTTGCAAGGTATTTTTCTGATCTGCTGATTTTGACTTTCTGAATTTTTGATTTTTTATCTTTGTCTTTTTTTACTCTTTCCGTTTTAACTGTATCAATTTTGTTTGACTTGTAGATTTTTTGAGCATGTGCATTTGTTGCAAAAACACATAATAATATAAAAACTGCTATTTTGTACTTCATAATCGTGATTTTAATTGTTAGTTTAAATAATTCAAATCTCATGCCGCTATTTAAAACTAGTCTTAATTGTGATACGGGAAATTCATTGCCATTAAATTGTGTTTAATCCTTACAAATTGAATAGTTTTGTTTCTACATGAAAATCATCATCATCAACGGACCCAATTTGAATCTGCTAGGGAAGCGCCAACCTGAGATTTATGGCAATAAATCGTTTGATGATTATTTTGAAGAGTTAAAAATCTTATTTCCAGATGTAGAGTTGGAGCTATTTCAATCCAATCATGATGGAGTTTTAATTGATAAAATTCAGCAAGTTGGGTTTACTTATGAAGGTATTGTTTTAAATGCAGCAGCATTTACACATACATCTGTAGCCATTGGCGATGCGGTTGCTTCCATTAAAACTCCTGTGATTGAAGTGCATATTTCTAATATATATGCACGCGAGGAGTTCAGGCATAAATCCTATATTTCACCACATGCAAAAGCTGTTATTGCTGGATTTGGGTTGGATTCATATCGGTTGGCGATTCAAGGGCTTATTGAAATGCAACATCAATAGAAAAATTTTGTGTTTTTCAGAGTTGAGGCATCCAAAAGAACTCCGATTTGTCATTCTCACGTAAGTGGGAATCTCTAAGCCTAGATAATGAGATTCCCTTTTTCAAGGGAATGACGACTACTCAACCTTAGCCTCAGCCTACTCCTCGGCCTCATTTTTAAACCAACTCGCATACTCAATATAATTATTCGCAATTCGCTCAACTTCACCTTTAAATAATTCTGGATCGAGATCTTTTAGTTTTTTGGCCGGAACACCTGCATAAACAGTTCCTGAAGGAACTTTTGTATTCATAGGAACAACTGCTCCCATGGCAATAATGCAATTGTCTCCAATCTCTGCATTATCCATGATGATTGCACCAATCCCAACCAAAACATTATGACCGATTTTGCAGCCATGTACTACAGCATTGTGCGCAATGGATACATTATCACCGATTACAGTTGCTGCTCTGCCATATGTTCCATGTATGGTTGCATTATCCTGAATATTCACTTTATTGCCCATTACAATAGGTTCCACATCACCCCTTACAACAGCATTAAACCAAACACTGCATTGATCTCCCATCGTAATATTGCCAACTAAGGTGGCATTATCTGCCAGATAGCAATCTTTGCCCATTTTTGGGCTATATCCTCTTACTGATTTTATTAAAACCATAACTTCTTAAAATTCAAATTTCCAGCCTGCGTATGGCAGGCAAAAAGCAAATTACAAATAAATCACAAAGATCAATGTTCAAAACAGAAGATGTTCAACTTTTTTGTTTTTTTGAAATTTAAGAATTGGATTTTTTTTGAGATTTATAAATTAATTAGAGGTTTGGATAATTTGTAATAATTTTACATCTATCAAAAAAGAGATATGGGCGTACGAAAGAAAATAATCACACACAAAGAGGAAATAGCTACAATTATAAAAACATCTCAAGTTTGTCATTTAAGTATGATGGATATAGATTCTGGTCCATATACCATACCGATGAACTTTGGGTTCGCTAATAATTGTTTTTATTTCCATACAGGTCCAGGAGGGAAGAAGCTTGAATTGCTGGAGAAAAATCCTAATGTATGCATATCCATTTCATTTGATGAGAAATTGTTTGTTCGGCATGAAGAAGTTGCATGTTCATATTCCATGCTTTACAAAAGCGTTGTGGCAAAAGGTAAAGCTGAATTTGTAACCGACCCAATACAGAAAAAAGAGCAGTTGAATATCTTGATGAAGCATTACACTTCCAAAGATGATTTTAAGTTCAATGATCCTGCTATCAATAATGTGGTTCTGTTTAAGGTGGAGTGCAATGAGATTACTGCTCACAACAGACTGAATAGTTAAAGCACATGGTTCTCAAAATATACAGATCGTCTGCTGGCTCTGGAAAAACCTTTAAATTAACTGAGGAATACCTGAAATTGGTATTTGCCGATCCTTTTAAATATCAAAAAATATTGGCTGTTACCTTTACCAATAAGGCAACGGAGGAAATGAAGAATCGTATTCTGACGGAATTATACAAATTAGCGCAGAATCAGCCAAGTGGGCATACTGAAACATTGCAAAAAACATTTCCTAATCTCGGAGATAAGGGGATTTCTTCCAGAGCAAAACTGATTTTACAACTCATTTTATATGATTATTCCCACTTTTCAATTAGTACAATCGATAGTTTTTTCCAAAAAGTAGTTAAAGGATTTTCGCGTGAAATAGGTATTCAATATGGCTATAATGTTGAATTAAATACTCAAAGCGTACTGGATAGGGCTGTTGATCAGATGATGCTTAAAATTGGGGAAGATAAACAGTTGAACAATTGGCTGGAAGATTTTGCTGCAAACCGACAAGAACAAGGTTCAAGTTGGGACTTAAAATCTAGTATTCAGAAGTTTGCAGGACAAATTACCAAGGAAGAGTTTCAACAAAATGAGACTAGTCTAAAGGCCAAGCTTTCGGAGAAAAGCTTTCTATCAGCTTTCATCAAAAAGCTAAGCTCAATAGTCAATGATTTTGAGAATGGTATGCAAGCTATTGGACAGGAAGCTATTGATTGTATTAAAAAAGCTGGACTTGATATATCAGATTTCAGTTATAAGGAAAGTGGAGTTGCAGGCTATTTTATAAAAATTAGCGAAAAACTAGACTTTATTCCGGGAACGAGAGCTAAAGATGGCTTGGATAATACGGAGAAGTGGTACTCTAAAAAGACAGAAGAGGATATTAAGGCGAGAATAACGCAACTAGTTGATTCTTCTTTAAATGGGTTACTTCATCAGGCATTTAACAAATTAGAGACTGATTATAGGAGCTTCAAATCGGCTCAGGAGGTGAAACGATATTTGTTTATGTTGGGTATTTTAACTGATATCTCATCTCAATTAAGTGAAATTCGAGAAGATGAAAACCTGATGCTTATTTCAGATGTTAATCAACTATTACGGAAGGTTATTGATGACAATGACACACCTTTTTTGTACGAAAAAATGGGTAATCGCTATATGCATTTTCTAGTAGATGAATTTCAGGATACCTCTCAGTTTCAATGGCAAAATATCAAACCTCTAATAAAAAATAGTCTGGACTCAAACCATATGAATCTGATCGTTGGTGATATAAAGCAATCAATATACAGATGGCGGGGAGGCGATTGGTCGATGTTACTGAAAGGCGTTGAACAAGATATTGGAGATGAACTTATTGAGTCAGTTTCGTTAAAGGAAAACTGGCGAAGCAGAAAAAATATTATTGATTTCAATAATGCTGTTTTTAGCCAAGGTGCTGAATGGGTGAAAAATTCTATCGAGAACCAGCTTAAAGAATTTGATATTGAGATAGATGAAACAGTTTTGTTAAGCAATCAACAAATTACAGAAGCCTTTAAAGATGTTGTGCAGGATTGTCCTGAAAAGGAAAACAATGAAGGTGGACAAGTTGAGGTTCGATTTTGCAGAAGCGATAAAGAGAAAGGAGCTCACTGGAAAGATGATGTTCACCAACAATTGGAATTATCGCTCGATTCAATACTTGAAAATTGTCATCAAAAAGATATAACATTTTTGGTGAGAACGAAGGCTGAGGCCAATGAATTGGCAGATTTTCTTTTAGCTGCCGGAAAATACAATATTCTTTCAAAAGAAGCTCTTTTTATTAACTCATCACCTGCAGTTCGATTGCTTATTTCAGCTCTTAAATTCATTAATGAATCAGCAGATTTTATTAATGCTGTGAATCTGATAGTTGCATATTATGATATTCTTGGGCACAAGCTTCACTATCAGGAATTGATTGGGCTTAATCTTGAAAAAATCAAAGCGTTCTTACCTGCTGAATTTTTCAGCATTCGTCTTAAAGAATTATCCCTTTATGATTTGATTGAACGTCTCAGTTCCTTGTTTAAATTAAATGAAATCAGACATGAATGGGCATATATACAAGCCTTAAATGATGTTGTATTAGAATATAGCCAAAATCAAAAAGCCGATTTAGCAAGTTTCCTGGAATGGTGGGAGGAGTTTGGTTTAGAAAAATCAATACAAGTGCCTGATGATTTGGATGCTATGGAAATTATGACCATCCATAAAGCAAAAGGTCTTGATTTTAAAGTGGTAATTATTCCCTATTTGGATTGGTCACTCGATCATAATACAACACAGGAAAACATTCTTTGGACATCCTCGCATGTTGAGCCATTTAATGATTTTGAATTATTACCCTTGAAATATTCCAAAAAACTGATTCCCAGTATTTATGTAAATGAATACTGTCAAGAAAGGGTTGCAGCTGCCATGGATAGTTTAAATGTCCTTTATGTTGCATTAACAAGAGCAGTTGATTCTATGCTGATCTTTTCAAAATTACCTGAAAAGGAAAATTCCAAAACTGTAGGTGACTTACTGTTTAATTTGATTAAAAAAGAATCCACAACCCAAAATACTAAACTTATAAAACTAAACGACTTTTGGGAAGAGGAGGATGCACATTTCACGTATGGAAGTCCAGTTTTAGTTGATGAAAATCTTGAAGTTGAAAAAACGTACAAGCTTGATAATTATATTATTAACACTGATTTCTTGAATGTAAGAGTAAAGCATGAACATGCTGATGTATTTGATCCTGAAAAGGAAAGTCCTGCCAAACTAAACTATGGCAAATTAATGCATGAAATTCTGGCTCAAATAAAAGTTCCTTCAGATATAAAAAAAGTAATAAATGATTTGTTTACAGATGGAATACTGAATGAAAAAGAGAAAATATCAATTCAAACTAAATTAAGTAAGGCATTAAGCCAGGCTGATGTTAAAGATTGGTTTTCTGGAAAGTATAAGGTTCTAAATGAAAATCCTATTTTGATTCCGAATCAGGATTATAAGATACCGGACCGTGTAATGTTGGATGGAAATAAGGCATTGGTTGTAGATTATAAATTTGGAGCAGAACATGCTTCTCACAAGCTTCAATTGGCAGAATACAAGCATTTTTTGACTGAAATGGATTTTAAAGAGGTGGAGGGTTATTTGTGGTATGTGGATGAGGGGAAAATAGTTGCGGTCTAAGTTCTTAGTGATTCTTTGTGCCGTAGAGACTTTGTGGCTAAAAAAATGCCACCAAGACACCAAGTCACTAAGAAACACAAAGTTTAAGAAGTGAATATTGATTGATATACTTCTAAATCTTCACTGCTAAAACAAACAAAAATTACTTTTTCAGGAAACTCATGTTTTGATAGGAATTCTTTCACAGTCCTAATTGCGATTTTTGTGGCTCTCTCAATTGGAAATTGATAAACTCCGGTACTTATTGCAGGAAATGCAATACTACTGAATTGATGCTTAAAGGCTATTTTTAAACTGTTTTTATAGCAATTATTTAATAGCTCCTCCTCCTGATTTTTCCCTCCTTGCCAAACAGGTCCAACCGTATGAATAACATGTTTTGCAGGCAGATTGTAAGCTTTGGTAATTTTTGCACTTCCGGTTGTGCATCCATTTAATGTATAGCATTCATTTAATAGTTCAGGACCTGCAGCTCTATGGATTGCTCCATCAACACCTCCACCACCTAATAAGGATGAATTGGCAGCATTCACAATGGCATCTACCTGTAGTATTGTAATATCCCCTTGTATGATTTCAATTTTGTTCATTAAACATGTTTAGAAATTATGTCCGAAAAGTCACTTTAAGCTCTTGAATGGCAGGATAGGCAACATGAAAGCAGGAGTAGAACAACTCTTTCAATACTTAATCAATTTCTATTTTATCCCCAACTTTTAAATTTCCTCCTTGAATTACTTTACAACAAACACCACCTTTCCAATCTTTCATTAAAGCGAGAGTAAGTCCTATAACCTGTTCATCCATGCGGTAGCAAGGTTTTGTTTCTCCCATTACTTCCAGGATAATTTCATCTCCTATTTTAATTATTTTGCCTTTCGATTGTTTTATGCTTATCCCTTCCATATACAAATTAGCTCTTCTGACTTTCCAATCAATGGTTTTGTTCAAATGTTTGCATGCACTTTCCCAATCTTCTCTAAGCAATATAGTGATTTGTCGTTTTGCAGATTTACTCCCTTTGTAATCGTTTTCTAATCCCATTTCATTTGAAATATTTGTATTAGAAACTTCCTCCATAGGTTCTCTGGATGCTTTTTTATAAGCTATAGCTAAAAGTTTTCCCATCTTACATTTTCATAAACCACACTTTGATAATCTTGCCATCCTTTACTTCATAAATTGCTTGTCCTTCAATTACCTCACGTCCTGGAATACTGGTTGTAACGTATTCTCTATCCATTACATAATTTCCGTAAGTAATACGATTGACCAGTTTGCAATGTAAATCACCTGCTTTAGAAAAGAACTCACTGTAAACCTTCCGCATTTCATCCTTTCCACTGTAAATCAGTTCATTTGGAAAATAGTAAATTTCAATATCATTTGAATAAACAGCTAAAAATGCTTCTAAATCTTTGTTGTTGTATGCTACGAGCTGCGCCTGAGCTAAATCTTCAGGGCTGAGTTGTTGTTCTGTAGCAGATTTAATATGCTTAGCATCCTGGCAATAAGATGCAATGCTTACAACAGACAGAAGTGTAAATAATAGAAATGTCTTTTTCATCATTGAAGTTGGTTATAATTTCAAAGTCAAGTTACAAATGAAATTACATATTATTAATTTTAGATTCTTGCTTTCAACAATTTGAATTGAAGAAAAGCAGGATGCCTTAAATACACTAACTTTGCAGGCAAATAAGCACAATGCTACGTATACTATTTTTAACGATACTCCTATTATTTTCTCTAGCTGATTTTGCTCAGCATTTCCAGATACATGACGGAATAGAGGATAAGCAATCTGATTATAGATTGTTGTCGCCTCATGCACGAGCCTTACAAACATCTATGGCCGATTATGATTTGAAGTATCATCGATTTAATTGGTTTGTTGATCCAGATACACTCTATATTGAAGGTCAAATAACCTCTTATTTTGTTAGTAAATCCAATAGTCTGGATAATCTGGTCTTTGAACTAACTCGTTATCTCATAGTCGATTCCATTCTGTATCATGAAAATAAAATCAATTTTAGTCATCAAACAGCTTATTTTCTTGAAATTGATTTGCCTGTTGCCATATTGAAAAATGAATTAGACTCAGTAACTATTTTTTATCATGGGGCACCCGAACAAAATGGCTCAGGTTCCTTTGTAAAGGACATGCACGATACTTCGTCCATTATATGGACATTATCTGAACCTTATGGGAGTCGGGATTGGTGGCCCTGCAAACAGTCCTTAAATGATAAAATAGATTCCATTGATGTGATTGTAAAAACCACTTTGGGAAATCGAGTGGCTAGTAATGGTGTTTTAGTGGCTGATTCTTCAGATACATCTTTCGCCTATTTTCATTGGAAACACAGATATCCTATTCCAGCTTATTTAGTGGCCATTGCCGTTACAAATTATGTGACAACATCCAATTGGGTTGTTGATGGGGTTGATTCTCTTGAAATCCTAAATTATATTTACCCTGAAGATTTAAGTGAATTTTGGAACGATCTGGCTATGACCGTTCCAATAATGGAATTATTTATTGAAAAATTCGGACCCTATCCATTCGATAAGGAAAAATACGGTCATGCTCAATTTGGACGAAATGGTGGAATGGAACACCAAACCATG
The DNA here is from genome assembly GCA_018698135.1 of Bacteroidota bacterium. Lineage (NCBI taxonomy): Bacteria > Pseudomonadati > Bacteroidota > Bacteroidota bacterium. The sequence goes on along the minus strand of JABINZ010000167.1, from coordinate 6,070 downwards.
AGTTTTATGGGGCATTTTAGAGGCTCTTTGGTGGCTCATGAGCTTGCACACCAATGGTTTGGAGATAAAATTACTTGTCAGAGTTGGGAAGAAATTTGGATTAATGAAAGCTTTGCCACTTTTTGTGATGCATTGTATTATGAATATTTCAGGGACAAAAAAGATTTACTGGATCTTAAGAAAAGTAGAATTCAGAGTGTAACCAATTATAATGGCGGTTCTGTGTACGTTTATGGTGCAGATACCAATATTGTATCACGCGTATTTTCCTATCGACTGTCGTACCAAAAAGGTGCTATGGTTTTGAATATGTTGCGATTAAAATTAGGAGATAGTTTGTTTTTCAAGGGAATACGAGGCTTTTTGGATGATCCAAATTTAGTTTATAATTATGCTAGCACTGAGGATATTCGTTGGCATTTTGAGCAATCATCGGGTGTTGATCTTGAATATTTTTTCAATGATTGGATTTATAATCAGGGTTTTCCTTCTTATTCGATTGACATTTATCCACTGAAAAACCACTTAAGCTTGGAATTCAACCAAACGCAATCTCATCAAACAGTTGATTATTTTGAATTAGCTGTCCCTATTCGTTTTTATAGCAGCAATGGTGAAGAAAAGACAATTATATTTCATAATGATTCAGCGGGTCAAATTTTTGAAGTGGATTTAGGCTTTGAAGCTGATTCGTTTGCATTCGATCCTGAATTTCACCTGATTTCAAAAAACAATAAAATTGATATTCATGGATTGAATATAGATGAAAAACTGTATGCAATTTTATATCCCAATCCTGTAATCGATCAAATCAATTTGCAGTTTTTGCAAGCCGATGTACTTAAAAATGTGCAAATTATTGATTATTTGGGACGTATTGTAAGATTGGAGGAGTATAACGACCTACTAATTAGTCCGGGAATGAAAATCTCAATACCTGTTGAAGACATTTTTGATGGTGCTTATATTGTTGTTACACAACTTGCCAGTACTCGTGTGGTGCATAAATTCGTTAAGCCTTAGACTTCCATATGAGTCACTCATAGAGAACTTAGATGAATTTTGTAGCTTGGTAGAATTCGTTTATGTCACTGATTCCTTTTCAAGTGATTCAGTGGTGCGGGAAATTGGGGAGAGGGTGATTAAAACTCTGCACCTTCTTCTTTCCAAAGAAATGTGCGTTTCTGGGGTTGGTAATAGCCCATTTTATTGTTTTTCATCACTTTTATTAATGATTTATTGATATACTCAATTTCATTGAATTCAATTGGCAGGATAATCACATCTGAAATAAATAACAATCCAGACAAACCATTTTGCTTTACAATGGAGTATCCATTTTTGAAATCAGTTGCATTATCATATTGAAAGTCAATTTGCAAACGTCCTTCTTTATTTACAAATCCATATTTGTTATTTCTTTTTACACGCCCCATACCATCAGAAAAAGGATGAGCTTCCTGCAAAATAAATTTGTATATGGTTTTATTATCCTGATTTACATAACCCCAATTCGAATATTTGGCTGCAATGATGCCTTGAGACATATTGCTTAGGTTGGTAAATTTGAACGGTAACACCAATTGATCTTTTGCATTAATAATTCCGTACTTATCATTTTTTCTTACAACACAAACACCATTGCTAAAGCAGCTTTTTACAAAAACATCAGGCTTATATTGGTATAGCATAGGGATAACAATATTAGCTTGGTGGTCAATAAAACCATATTTATTGTTCTTCATGACCATTCTCAGGCCTTCACATTCATCTCCGATGCTTTCATATGAAAGATCTAAAACTAACCTATTTGTGGAATCTATCAAACCAAAATATTCATCTTTTTTAACTACAGCTAAGCCTTGATGGAAATCTTCAACAAAATCATATTCTAAGGGAATGACTTCTTCTCCTTTTACATTAATAAATCCATATTTATCCTCTTTTATAACTTTCGCCAATCCATTTATAAATGGATATGCATCATCGTAAACGCAAGGAATGATATAATCAAAGGCTGTATTCAGATAACCATATTTACTCTCCTGACTGGCAATTGCAATTCCAGTTTTGAATGAACCTAAATCATCATAATTGAAGTCTGATAATTCCTTGCCATATTTATTAATGAATCCCAATTTCCCATTTCTTTCAACCACTGCATATCCTTCAGAAAAAGGATATACTTCATCATAAATACAAGCAACTGTTTGTTCACCATTCTTCTTAATAAAACCACTTTTTCCATTTAAACCTACTTCTGCCAGACCTTCATGGAAGTCTCCGACCCATTCGTAATTTGCTGCGATTGCAATTTGTCCATGATGGTCAATGAAACCCCATTTCAGACTGGAGTCTGTCTGATTGAATTCCCGATATTGGTAATATTCAAGTTCGAGTAACAAATACTCTTTAATTACACTTTCGAGTCGGGGATAATCAGGATAATTGCTAATAAAACTATTGAATGCCTTATCATCCATATCATAAATAGCCAATAAATAAAGTTGCTCCCAAGCATAGGCAACATTGGGATTGCTTTTTTGCTGCCTTATAAAGGTTTCGAAGGATGAAATACTTTTGTCAGCAGTGGCAATGTAAAAAATTGAATCTTGAGCCTGCCGGATATAAGCACTTTCTGGATGTCGGCTTATAAATGTATCATAACTGGCAATGCTATTATTATTGGCATATCGCTGGAATAAATACTTGTCATATAATTCTTCTACTTCGGCAACTTGCTTGGCATTCGGATATTTCTGAAGAAACTCTTTGAGAGACTCAATATTGTTTTGTGTTAAACTTTGCTTAAATGCTAATTCATCCCGAATCCGTATACATTGTTTTGTGTATCTGGAGTCTGGATAGACATGTATATATGATTCCAGTGTTTCAATATTCGGATTCAAACTTATTTGGTAAAATTTAACACTATCTATTTTTAATTTTAGTTTATGAATTTCGATGGTATCAATTCCATATTTAACCACTGCTATTTTGTATTTTGAATCCATGGAGTCATAGCTTTTCTCCATATTAACAAAGAAGGCATGGGCAATATCGATATTGAAAAATGGATTGTCGTTGGTAGAGTATATTGAACTGAGTCCGAACGAACAAGGAATCGGATGCTTTTTGAGTTTCTTCTCAAATATCTCTTTGGCTTTGAAATAGTTATATATTTCAAGTGCCTCGAAAGCTTTTTTTAGATTTTGTCCTTGAGTAACACCAGACAATAACCCAAATAGAATCAATAATATTAAAAATCGTAGTTTCAAGCAATTGAATTTATAGCTTTGACAAAGTTATGATATGATTTTTGTTTCAGCTTTATAATTATGGATAAGTTAATAAGGATTACGATTTTGTGTGATTTTAGCTATTTTTAAAAAAGTGCATTTCATTACTAATTGATTGTTTTAATCAATTTGTTTGAATCAGGAATTTGTGGAATATAATCTAATATCAATTGTGCATTTTTTGCCGGATTGATACTTTCTGTTTTAAGGTTAAATACACGATCAGCAGGCCTTTGTTTTAATCCGTAAACATATGCTTTGTCATAATAATCCAATAAAACGGATGCAGCTGATTCAAAATCGTTTTCTAATAAAAAGTTTCTGATTTCAATTAGTTTTAATCCACCCAGGCGTTTTTTTAGCCGATCACTTGCCTCTAATAAATTGGAAAGATCTGTATTTGAATATTCCTTAACCAGATGTCCTATTCTTAATTCTTTAGATATCTCTAATTTGATCACGTTGGCTGTACGAATTTGATCATAGAATGCATTTGGCTGATTAATTCTACCAATCATGCGGCTTTCATCTTCAATAAAACATAGTTGATCACTATCAATCTCATCTATATGGTGAAAAAGATCATTCTCAAATTGTTCATTTGTAGGTTGTTCATGTTCGCCAATGCTGCCAAATGATGAACCTTTGTGGGAGGCCATTTTTTCCAGATCAATGATTTGATGACCTTTTGTATCGAGTTCGTATAGAATATAAGTTTTTGCAGAACCTGTCATGCCTCCAATAACCAAAAGATTTAACTTCTTTTCGAAAGAGTTTAAAACATGATTTCGAAATGCTTTATACCCTTTATCCAGCGTATAAGTTTTATAACCAACTGTTTCTAATAGCCATGCAAAACTATTGCTACGCATTCCACCACGCCAACAATAAAAATAAACTTCCTTGTTTTTTGCTATTTTATTTATCTCATTTACAAAATCGGCCATTTTAGGACCTACAAACGCCAATCCCTTTATAATAGCGGCTTCTTTACTATTTTGCTTATAAATGGTTCCAACTTCGGCTCGTTCTTCGTTCGAAAACAAAGGAATATTAAACGCCTGAGGTATATGCCCTGATGCAAACTCTTTGGGAGTGCGCACATCCACAATAATCGACTTTGCGGAATTTTCCAGAAATGCTTCTATATTTAATTTTTGTGGCAAACTTTATAATTTATGGATGAAATTTAAGGTGTCTACTTCATCGGCATAATCCCACAATTCAGGTGTTTGTGAGCTCCCAAATGTATGGGTAGGGAAGGATAATTGTTCTTTACTGACAACAACTTGCAAATGATCTTTACTTAGAATAATCCTGTTTTCCAATTCAGTTGTATTCTGATATCGTTCATAGAAAAGTACAGCCAATGGCGAATGATTGGATTGATTTTCTTTCAGCATTAAAAAACCATTGTCTAAATGATCATCTAAGTTTAGCAGAAAGATACTTTTATGATAAATGTAGTTGTTGTAGTATTTGTTGTGATCAATGAAATACCGATACTTCTCGAAGACTTCAATTAGAGTATTTAAATCATAATCAACAGGAATAAAAACTTTAGAAACACTTCTGCAACCTAATCCGAAGTATTGAAATATATCTTTTTCCAATAACTTCAAATCTTCATTTGTTTCATGGCCTGAAAGGACGGCTATAGACGTTCTGTTTTTACGGATTATTTTTGGACAATTTCTAAAATAATATTCAAAATAACGGGCACTATTATCACTTCCTGTAGCAATTAATGCATCTAATCCGGTTAATTTATCATCAATTTGAAAGTATGATGTGCTTTCAGAATCAATTTCATTGAGTTTTCCGATGAAGAATTTGGTTAAAATACTGTCTTTTGCAGATAGTTTTAAAAGACTGATATGACCACTTATAAAAACTGAAATAATATCATGAATGCCTACCAGGGGTATGTTTCCCGCCAATATTAAACCTATTCTCTTCTTGTTTGCTTGATTGCTAAATGTGTATTTTCCCAGCCATTCATTCAGTTTATCTTCATTCAGATAATGGCTAACTAAACTGCTAAAACTCAGCTGACAGAACTCTTCCGTAAACCAATTGTTGTGAATATAAGCTTGATGAAACAATTCGGAGAATTCATTTTTTGCCAAGCCTGACTTTACAAAATCGCCAAGTTCAATCAATGCTTTTAGCCTTTTTTCAAATTCCATGTGCTATTTTTCAATACTGCAAAGATAGATTCAATATAATGGATTGTTAAAATGATATATGAATATTCGTTTTTTTACCACTAAAAGCACAAGATTTTCTTCCCTAGCCCTGTCCCTAACTGCGCTTCGCTAAAGCTTTGCGGCAGCGAAGAGGGTATGAAGAAAATCAATTTGCTCCCCCGCCTGAACTATGTCGGGCAGGTTTTAGGGCAGGGGCAAACAAATTGATTTTCATATACCTGAGCAAATTAGGGGTATAATAGCGGATAATCAATAAATGATAATTTAAATTGTCTAATGTGTATTTATTGTCATATTGTGTACCTAACCTTGTTTTTATATAATTTCCTTTCCTGAGATGGGATAGAGGAGTGTTAAAATTGAATTAAGATACTGAACTACTTTAGCATATTAGTCTTTGATTGATATCGATTAATAAGACAAGACCGTTGCAAAACCAATTATTCTTTAATGTTTAAAATTTTATCCGTTTTTTTTGTGTTTTTTTCTTGATTCCATCCAATTTTTTCTTTTTTTCACAGAATAGGTGGGTGTTTTTATGATATTTCTCATTGTTATTGG